>JAKSVD010000019.1 GCA_024408305.1 Bacilli bacterium
TACACCTGCAGCTTCACAAGCAGCCTTGAATCCTCCGATGAAGTTTGCGTCATATGTTGATGACTCGTCATGAAGTGCGATAAGACCGAACTTGTCGCTTGATGATGATGTTCCGCAAGCAGCTAATGCAGCGACTGACGCGACTGTCATTGCAGCGAGGACAATACCTTTAAAACCTTTTTTCATTTTGTTTCCCCCTAGAAATAAAAGTTTCGAGGTATAACTTCCAGTAAATGGGAAAACCAAAGGCGTAATGCTGTTTGATTTTGATCATTCGTAGTGCTTGGTTATGGCCAAGCGTAGATACTTACCACCGATCTGGGAATTATACGAATGTCGATTAGTTTCGACACATAATTATGTATGCATATATGCGCAAAAAGAAGTGAAAGATTGAGAAAAGCGGTTTCAGAAAAATTTTCATCAATATTGAAAATATTTTCAATTATGCAACATATCTAAAGCTTTGTTTGTATCTATCGTTAAAATTGTTACCTAATTTGAAAGTGCATGAAAAATTTACATGCTTTGAAAGAATATAAAAAAGACGCGTTCCACGTAGGTTCGCGTCCTAATACTTTTACCTTTCGATGAAGAGTTCAGCGATTTGAATTGCGTTAGTTGCGGCACCTTTTCTCACCTGGTCACCACAGCAGAAGAGCGTGATTCCATTATCGTTGATCAAGTCGCGTCTGATACGTCCAACAAAGACGATGTCCTGGTCTGATGTATCAAGCGGCATTGGATAGACTCTATTGGCTGGGTCATCGACCAAGCGGCAGCCTTTTTCGTTTGCGATTGCGTTCTTGACTGTTTCGATATCAAGATAATCTTCGGTAACAACAGTGACTGAGATTGAGTGTGATCTAACAACTGGTACTCTAACACAGGTGCAATTGACCTTGAGTTCTGGGAGATGCATGATTTTTCTTCCTTCGTTCTGCATCTTCATCTCTTCGGTTGTGTATCCTGTATCGAGGAAGTCACCGATCTGTGGGATTAAGTTATAAGCAATCTGGTACTGGAAGGTATTTACCTGGACTGGTTCCCCTGCTTCTAATGCCTTGACCTGGTTAGCAAGTTCGATTGGGCCATTAGCGCCTGCGCCTGATGTTGCCTGGTAAGTTGAGGCAACCATTGCAGAGATTTTTGATAGCTTATTGATTGCGTTGACTGCAACTAACGTGATGATAGTTGAGCAGTTTGGGTTTGAGATGATGCCATGGTGCTTGAATGCATCTTCTGGATTGATTTCAGGAACAACGAGTGGAACGTTTGGATCCATACGGTATGCGCTTGAATTATCGATGAAGACACAGCCTGCTTTAACGATTGTGTCGCTCCATTCCTTGGCAACTCTATTTGGTGATGCGCCTAAGACGATATCGATGCCGTCAAATGAGTGCTCATTGATTTCCTGAATAGCGATTTCCTGGCCGCGGAAAACGATTGTTTTTCCAGCGCTTCTTGCTGATGCAAGAGGGCGGAGTTCAGAGACTGGGAAGTTTCTCTCCTGGAGAACCTTGATCATTTCTCTTCCGACTGCGCCTGAAGCGCCTAAAATAGCAACTTTGAATTCTTTCATTTCATTAACCCCTATTAGAGAAGATTGGCTTCTGATAAGCCTTCGTATAATGCAGCGATTGCTGTTGTTAATTCGTCATCATCAACTCCGACAACGAGTGTCATTTCGTCTGGTGTCTGGACCATCATCTTGACATTGATGTTCTCGTCTCTAAGGATCTCAAAGATCTTAGCGGAGATACCGACTGAGCCCTGCATCTGTCTTCCAACAAGAGCAATGAGAGCCATATCCTTTTCGGTGTATACTTCACAATCGAATTCGTTTGCGATGTCCGCGACGATTTTGTGTGTACAATTCTTGACTTCATCAGAATAAGTGACGATTGAGACTGTATCCATTCCTGTTGGGATGTGCTCAACTGAAACGTCGTATTTGTTGAAGATTGATAATAAGCGGTAGATGAATCCCACTTCTCCAGCACAATGTTCCTTGTTGATGATGAAGGAAACATAGCCTTGCTTACCTGCAATACCGGTAATTGGGTGGAGATGAACTGCTTCGCTGGTGATGATTGTTCCAGCGTTTGTCGGTTCGTTTGTGTTAAGGATATTGATCGGGATGCCGGCTTTCTGACATGGGAGAATTGAGTCCTCATGGAGAACATTAGCGCCCATATAAGACATCTCTCTTAATTCTTCGTATGTGATTGTCTGGATTGTCTTAGCGCCCTTAGCGATTCTTGGGTCAGCTGCATAGATACCCGAGACGTCTGTCCAGTTTTCATAGACATCAGCGTCTAAGAATGCTGCAAGCCAAGCGCCTGTAACATCGGATCCACCTCTTGAAAGAAGATGAATGTCTCCATCAGGATAAGCGCCATAGAAGCCTGGAACGACGATGTTGCCGTATTTATCAACTGCTTCGATGACAGCCTGTTTTGATTTCTCATAATCGATTTTGCCATCAAAGTTGAATGTTAAGATATCTGCAGCGTCGACGAATGCGAAACCAAGGAACTTAGCAACGATTCTTGCAGAGAAATATTCTCCTCTTGATACCACTGTTGCTGTGTTTGTCTTTTTGCTGCATGATGCAAAGAACTCATTGATTTCCTTTTCGATATCGATATCAAGGCCGAGTTCGTCTTTGATTGTGACGTATCTCTTGATGATCATTTCGCGGATTCCGTCATCTGGAATACCATATTTGAAATGGGATCTTAATGTGTAGAGAAGGTCAGTAATCTTGTAGTCAGATGAATCTCTCTTACCTGGAGCAGAAACGACAACAACCTGTCTTTCTGGATTGGAAGTGATGATATTTTTGACTTTCTTTAGCTGTGTAGCTGATGCGAGGGATGAACCACCGAATTTTGTGACGATCATTTTTCAAGCTCCTTACAAATCTAGCGAGATTAAGTCATCGTATGTCTCGCGCTTGACGGCAATTCTAGATTCTCCGTCTCTAACGATGACCACTCCAGGGCGGGCCACTCTATTGTAGTTTGATGACATAGAGTAGTTATACGCTCCTGTTACAAGCACGGCGATTATATCCCCGCGCGTGACCTTTGGCAAATAGATATCTTCTTGGATGATATCTCCCGATTCACAGCATCTACCTGCAAGGGTGCATTTGAAGTTTGCTTCTTCACCAATATGGGTAGCTGCAAGAACGGTATATGATGACTGGTAAAGCGCAAATCTTGGGTTGTCAGTCATACCACCGTCGATTGAGACGTAATTCTTAACTCCCTTGATTTCCTTAACAGAGCCAACTTCATAGATAGTGAGGCCTGCATCAGCAACTAGGCTTCTACCAGGTTCTAGATAGATAATTGGTTTATTTAAGTTGTATTCAGCGCACTTTTTGTCTAATTGAGCGCCAATTTGCTTGATATTTTCTGTAATTGAGATGGTTGGATCAGATTCGACGTATCTAACGCCAAAGCCGCCGCCGAGGTTTAAAACCTTTGCTTCAAAGCCGAACTTTGCCTTCATGTCAGCGATGAATTCGCTCATGATGTCAACTGCGTCAATATATGGGTCTACTTCAAAGATCTGTGAACCGATATGGCAGTGATATCCCATGAGTTCGACATTGCTTCTTGCTAGAGCTTCTTTGACCATTGTCTCTGCTAAACCCGTTGCAATTGCTGAACCGAACTTTGAATCGATTCCGCCGGTTGAGATTTTCTTATGTGTGTGAGGGTCGATTCCAGGAGCGATTCTTAAAAGAATCTTCTGGGTGATTTCTCTATATGCTGCTTCTCTTTGGATTGCGTCTAATTCTTCGATTCCGTCGCAGACGAAATATCCAATGCCGTTGTCCATTGCAAAGGCAATGTCCTTATCAGTCTTATTGTTGCCATGGAAGAAGGCTTTAGACATGTCAAAGCCTGCGCAAACTGCAGTATAGAGTTCGCCTGGGGAAACAATATCGGTTCCCACTTCTTCTGAATCAACGATTCTGTAGATTTCCTTGAATGAGCATGCCTTTGATGCATAGAGTGGCATAGAGCCTTTTCCAAAGTATTTTGCCATCGCATCCTTATATTCATTTATATGCGATCTCATTTTGCCTTCGTCTAAAACAAGAAGAGGTGTTCCGTATCTCATGGCTAATTCCTTTACGCTGACGCCAGCGAAATAGAGATTAGAGCCAACGGATGATAAATTGTCGTGTAAGAATTTATTACTCATAGCGACCTCCTAAAATACCTTTTTAAGTCTTTCGACTGCTTCTAGTGTGTTCTCGTAAGAACCGAATGCGGTAAGGCGGAAGAATCCTTCGCCATTCTTGCCGAATCCTGAACCTGGAGTTCCAACAATCTGAACTTCATTGAGAAGCTTATCGAAGAACTCCCATGAAGTGTATCCCTCTGGAACTTTGAACCAGATGTATGGACTTGAGACGCCTCCCGTGAAGAAGACTCCTTTTTCTTTAAACATATCGGCGATAAGTTTTGCGTTTCTCATGTAATATTCAACCTGAGCCATGCACTCCTTACGACCTTCATCTGATAAGGCCGCTTCCGCGCCTCTTTGAATGATATATGGGACTCCATTAAATTTGGTTGCCTGACGTCTAGCCCACATTGCGTTGAGCGACTTATCTCCAACCATCAATTCGGTTGGAACGATTGTCCACGAGCAACGTGTGCCTGTGAAGCCAGCACTCTTGGATAATGAGCAGATTTCAATTGCGCATTCTTTTGCACCATCGATCTCATAGATTGATTTTGGCTCATCAGAAGAGATATAAGCCTCATATGCGGAATCAAATATGATGATGGATGATGTTTTCCTTGCAAATTCAACCCATTTTGTGAGCTGTTCTTTGTTATATACAGCGCCTGTTGGATTGTTTGGTGAGCAGATATAAATAATGTAATTCCCGCCTTCAATACCGTCTGGAGATGGCAAGAAGAGGTTAGATTCGTTTGCCTGGATGAAGGTTACGCGTCTGCCCTGCATGATATTTGAATCAAGATATACTGGGTAAACAGGGTCTGGGATGATAATCTCGTTATCACCGAAGATCTCTACGATGTTGCCACAGTCGGATTTTGCGCCGTCTGAGACGAATACGTCATCCATCTTAAGACTTGCTCTACATCTTTTAGCGTAGTGTTCAACGATGGCGTTTCTTAAGAAGTCGTAGCCCCATTCTGGTGGATAGCCACGGAATGTATCCTGGACTCCCATCTCCTCCACTGCTTTTGCCATTGCATCGGTTACTGTTTTGCATAATGGCTGAGTGACATCGCCGATTCCTAATCTGATAATTTTCTTTTCAGGATTAGCTTCAGTATATGCTTTTACTCTTTTGGCGATTTCAGAGAACAAATAGTTTTTGACGAGATTGTCATAATTGTCGTGTAGCTTAACACTCATATTCGAACACTCCTTCATAGACCTTTGTAGCAGGACCCTTCATTAGGATGTTTAATTCAGGATCGACTGTGATTTTTAATGTGCCGCCGATTAAATGGACGGATACTTCTTCGTTGAAAGCGCAATAGCCATTGATGATTGAGGCAACAACAGATGCGCATGCACCTGTTCCACAAGCATAAGTCTCTCCGCTTCCTCTTTCATAAACTCTCATCTCAAGGTTATGGGAATCGATGACCTTGATGAATTCTGTATTGATTCTCTCCGGAAATCTTTCGTGATTTTCAAAACTTGGACCAATCTTTTCTAAATCTAATGATTTAACATCATCGACATATGTAATTGCGTGTGGGTTGCCGGTTGAGACGCAGGTTATATTCCAGGTCTTTCCATCCACTTCAATCGGTTCATTGATTACCTTTTCTTTATCGGAGATTACTGGAATCTCCTTAGCAATCATATGAGCTTTACCCATATTGACTGTTACGTAATCAACTTTGTTGTTATTAACACTGAGGTTAAGGTATTTGATTCCGCTCAATGTTTCGATGCTGATTAATGTGTCGCTAGTTAAGCCGTTGTCATAAACGTATTTACCAACGCATCTGATTGCGTTGCCGCACATCTTTCCTTCACTTCCATCGAGGTTGAACATTCTCATTTTGAAATCAGCAACGTCTGATTCGCAGATAAGGACAAGTCCGTCTCCTCCAACCGAGAAGTGTCTTGGCGACATAAGAGCTGATAGCTCGTTTGGATTATCTATTTCGTTCTTGGTGCAGTCTACATAAATGTAGTCGTTACCGCAGCCATGCATTTTTGTGAACTGTATCTTCATGTTACTTCACCATATCCTTCATTTCATAAAGACCAGGTTCTTTTCCAATAAGGAATTCTGCTGCCTTTATAGCGCCATCAGCAAAGAGGGATCTATCATGGGCCTCATGCTTAAGGGTGATTGTCTCTAAACCTGAGGAGATGATTATTTCGTGAATGCCGACGACATTGCCGATTCTAATTGAAGAGATTCCAATCTCCTTTGGGTCTCTTTTAGCGTGACCATTGCGTCCACAAACAATTGGTGCATCATTTCTAGATTCCTGCATAGCTTTTGCCAAGAGGATTGCGGTTCCAGATGGAGCATCAAGCTTCTGGTCGTGGTGTGTTTCAACGATTTCGATCTCTGCATCATTCATCATTGCAGCAGCCTTCTTGGCAAAATCTGCAAGCATCGCAATGCCTATAGACATATTGAATGAGAAGAAAACTGGAATGAGTTTTGAGGCTTCATCAATCATCGCTAATTCATCTTTGCTCTGGCCGGTTGTTGCAATAACAACTGGGGTATTGTTCTTGACTGCATAATCAAGCAAATCTTTCGTTCCTGCGTGATTTGAGAAATCGATGATCACTTCTGCATTGCCGTCATATGATGAGAGGGTTGGGTATACTTCATCTCTAGCGTCAACTGAGATAATTTCGTTGGTCTGGGCGTATTTCTTGATGATTGCCTGACCCATTCTACCTAATGCACCATTGAGTAAAATCTTCATAATTCCCCCTCCTTATAGATCAAATCCAGCGTTTTTGAGTTCCTGTTTAAGGGCAACTCTCTTCTCCTCTTCCAGTGGGATGAGAGGCATTCTCATTTCGATATCGCAATATCCGAGCATTGCCATAGCCTCTTTAACTGGAATTGGGTTTACATCAGAGAATAACGCTTTGATGAGAGGCATATACTTTGTCTGATATACCTTTGCGGTTGAATAATCTTTTCTAAGTAATGTCTCGGTCAATTCTTTTGTCTCTTTTGGCATGACATTTGAAAGGACTGAGATAACTCCGAGTCCTCCGAGTTCCATGATGTCGAGGATCTGGTCGTCGTTGCCGCTATAGAAATTGAGTTCGCCATTAGCAGCTTCGATTTCAATTTTGATCTTTTCGATGTTGCCCGATGCTTCCTTGACGGAATTAATCATTGGGTGCTTAGCAAGTTCAACATAGGTTTCTGGAGCGATTGTCATACCGGTTCTTGATGGAACGTTATAGACAATGATTGGCTTAGATGATGCGTCTGCTAATGCGTAATAATGAGCAACCAATCCTCTCTGAGATGTCTTGTTGTAGTATGGGGTAACGATTAGGAGTGCATCTGCTCCTCTTTCGCATGCGCCCTGGCAAAGCTTGATGCCATGACGGGTATCATTTGAACCTGTGCCAGCGATGACTGGAATTCTCTTATTTACAGTTTTTACTGCAAATTCGATCAAATCGAACTGTTCTTCGTCTGTTAATGTGGAGCATTCTCCTGTTGTGCCGGCGACGACCAAAGCATCAACTCCTGCAGCAATCTGTTCTTCGATAATGCGTGCGAATGCTGGGTAGTCGATTTCTCCGTTTTTAAATGGTGTGATCAATGCTGTTGCGACTCCGGTGAATATGACGTCTTTCATGTTAACGCCTCCTGAAAAGAAATAAGGGATTGCACGCTCAATGCAACCCCTTGAAATACGGTGTTCATTGAATAGCGCCTCTACTTGAAGTAGGAGTCCATTAAGATATTCTCTCATGGCCCAATCAACCTAGATGTCTCTAGATCGTTTCGGCAATCTCGCCTTTCACTAGGTTCATTGGGTACCCCCTCCGCTAGTTACTATTCTCGATTGCGCCTCTATCAATCCGGGGACAATTCTAAGAATTAAGGTACTAAAAGTAAAGAAAAAGCTATGTTTTTTTCTAACATAGCGGTTTCATTTGTTAATTTTCTTCTTGATTGGTGCCGTCGTAGATGATTTCGCCGTTCTTGATGAATGTCGATTTCACGCCCTTGATACAGGCTTCAACCTGCGATTGCCAATCCCATTTTGATTCATACCATTCACAGTCTTTGATCCTTGGTTTTGTCTTAGGCTTCTTTGGGGTAAAGATTGTGCAGCAGTCCTCATATGGTCTAATCGAGATTTCGTATGTGTCGATTTTCTTAGCAATGTCAATGCAATCATTTTTATCCACTGTTGCAAGAGGTCTAATGATTGGGTAATTCGTGACGTCGTTGATCGCGATCATTGATTCAAGGGTCTGAGATGCGACCTGGCCAACCGATTCACCTGTTGCAAGGCCATGGCAATTGTGGTCTTTAGCAACTGCAGTTGCAATTCTCATCATCATTCGTCTCATGATGGTGATGCAATATGGCTCATCGACGTGTTCATAGATAGCTAATTGCAATTCAGTGAATGGAACGATGTTTAGCTTGATGTCTTCTTGGTAGACATTGAGTTTCTTGATGATGTCAGTAAGCTTATCGATGACTGCATCGCTCGTATATGGAGGCGCAGCAAAATGAAGAGTTTCAATTTTGATGCCTCTTCTAATAAGAAGGTATGATGCGACCGGTGAGTCAATACCGCCTGATAGGAGCATCATTGCCTTGCCATTCATTCCTAAAGGATAGCCACCACATCCCTTGTATGTATGGCATGAGATGCAAGCGTGGGTATCACGAATATCCACGGTTAAAGTGATTTCAGGATTATGGAGGTCAACATCCAGTTTATGATTTCTTAGGATATGAGCAGATACTTCTCTCATGATTCCAAAAGAATCTAGCGGGAACTGTTTATCCGCTCTCTTGGCTTTGACCTTGAAGCTGGTGCCATCTTCTTCTTTGATGAGTTCTAATGCAGTCTCATCAATAACCTTCATGTCTTTTTCAACTTTAACAACTGGGGTAATTCTCTGAATGCCAGAAACATCCTGGAGGCGGACAACTAAATCATTAACGTCATAGTCGCCGACTTCAACATAGGTGTGGTCTCTATCAGATGTTACCTTAGCTTCAGGAAAATCCACGCTTAGAGCATGACGAATATTTCTGTTAAGACAGTTGATGAACAATTTCTTGTTGCCACCTTTGGTTGATAATTCACCATAGTGGACCATTATGTAGGCATAATTCATTTTACGAACTCCCTTCCGACTGTTGTTGATAGTACGTTATTAAATGTGGAGATGAACTCCTTGGCTTCTTCCATCGTGTTCTCATGTGATAGTGAGATTCTAATCGAGTTTCTTGAAGCGACCTCATCCTTGCCCATCGCACTTAAAACGTAGGAGATAGGCTCGCCTTTTGAAGAACAGGCTGAAACGCTACTAACGCATATTCCTTTTTGGGATAGAGCTTCTAGGACAACAGATGCTTTATGGTCTAGTAAGGAGATATTCAGTATAAATGGGATGGAATTTGCAGGGGAATTAACCACTACTTCATCGATTTTTGAGAGTTCTTCCCGGAGATATTGCTTAATTTCTTTTGCTTTTGTTTGATTGGCATTAAGGTTTTTTAGAGTTGTTGTTAGCGCTAAATCCATTGCGACTGAGCCAGGCAAATCAACGGTTCCTGCTCTTAGACCGGTTTCCTGTTCGCCGCCATCCAAAAGAGGTGTGATCTCCATGGTCTTTTTCATGATTAGAACTCCGTTCCCTTTAAGTCCACCGATCTTGTGGCTTGAGAACGAAAGCATGTCGCATTTGGTGTAATCCATTTTGACCTTGCCAATTGATTGGGTGGCATCAACGTGGAAGAAACATTTTGGATATTTATGGACGATGTCTGCGTATTTGGAGATTGGAAATATCGCGCCAGTTTCATTGTTAACAGACATTATAGATACGAGTATCGTGTCCTTAGTCATTGAGGTTTCAAGGACCTTTGGTTCAACAACGCCATCCGAATTTACAGGAAGGTATACGACTTGGTATCCTTCGTTTTCTAAAGCTCTAAATGCATTTAGAACAGATGGGTGTTCGACCTCAGTTGTGATAATGCGTTTTCCCCTATTAGCATAGTGGTATGCAACGCCTTTGATAGCGGAGTTATTGGCTTCGCTAGCGCAGCTTTCAAAGACAAGTTTATGAGTCTTGTTTAAACCTAAAAGAGAGAGAATATGTTCTCTAGATTCTTCAAGTTTTTTTGATGATTCACGGCCATAAAAATGGGCGGAAGAGGAATTGCCAAACTGTTCTTTAGAAAGCTTAGCAAACAATTCTAAAACTTCATCATATGGCTTGGTGGTAGCCGCATTATCAAAGTAAATCATGGTTATTTGTCAAAGAAATCTGGGTCCTGAAGGTTTGTCTGGACTGTATTGATGATTGATAAGGCTTCGTCAAATTCTCCGCCAAAGAAGAACTGTTCAGCCTGAGTAACTGATTGATCAACGGCAGTATTAAGTGCGCGGTTTCTATTAGCGTTAACAATGCCAGCCTCTGCTTGGTTGAGGGTAGAGACCTGCTGATTGACGTCAGAAATAAGGGCGTTCCCATCTTTAACAATGGTTGCCTGGATTGCATTGATTCTTCTTACGTCGATTGGTCTCATCTGGACAAGCTGGGACATCTCGTCGATATAACTATAGAGATTATCGATTGTCTCGTCATACTTCTCTTTGAGAGATGGCATGTTGGTGCTGTGGAGATATGCTTCAATTTCCTTGAGTTTAAGATAATAATCGTGGTTTGTAGCTCTTGCCCTAACAACGTCTTCTTTAAATGAGAGCAGGTGCGTTTCAAAGGCTTGAACAGCGTCGCACGTTAACTGAGCCTGATCACGGACGGCGTGGAGCTTATCAAGAAGGACGGTGAATGGCTGTTTTGTAGCACTGTTGACGAATGTATCGAGAACACGCTTGCTAGTTTCAGCCTGTTCGTCCAACTGAAGAATCTTCTTAACATCTTCCTGATCCTGGTCGTTGAGATTGTAGATCTGCTTAATCTTTTCGATGTCTCTATTGAGGTTTGTGGCCTTGCATGAAGTTGAATTCTGAAGAGAGATAACTTCATCTTTTTCAGCAACAAAAGCGGCTTTTGCTTTGATTTCGCCGTCGATTGATTCGTTTGCTTTATCGATGATCTGGTGGATGAGGTTGATTTTATCGTTGATGCCGTCGATGCTGAGGCGGAGGACGGTAGCCTTCATTGTTTCAAGATCGTTGTTATAACCTTCGATTGCGGCACGAGAGGTGATCTGGTGTAATGGGTAACCTTCTTTTGTGAGGTCTTCATACCTGTTCTTAAGAGAGATAATCTTGTCAGGAAGAACGGATGAAAGCTGAACACAAATCTGCGGAAGTTCTTTGAGGACAACGTTTAATCCAGCGACCATAGCAGAGACTTTACCGATTGTATCCTGTGCTTCTTCATAGTGGGCTGATTCAATGTTGTATTCTATTGATTCGAGGGCTCTATCAAGATTGGTGAAAGCAATGTTTAAAGGATTAACAACGAGATTCAATTCAGATGCGTGGTTGTTATAGAGCATCTTAACGGATCTAACATCCTGTTTGACGCGGCTAGCTTTATCCTTGCATTGATTCTCGACAAGGAACTTTTGATCAAGGGTATTTTTGAGGCGAGTAACAGATTCAACATATTCGCTGATGGTTTCTCTTGCCTTAGGGAGAGATTCCTTAAGTTCTTTGTACTTCTTCTCTTGCTTAAGGTCTTTTAATTCATTGATAACGGCCTGTGCACTGGCGTCTAACACGTTACGGACATCTTTATATGCTCTATTTTCTTGAGAATATTCGTCGACATAGCAAAGATTGACTGAGCCAATGGCCTCAAGTCTCTTGATTGCGGTGCAGATTTCTCCGAAGAGTAATCCGTGTGCAGTTGAGAATGATGCTTCTAATTCAGCGACTTTCTTGTCGATGCCTTTCTTTTTAAAGAAAACGAAATATAGGGCAATGATCCCCCCTACTAGAACTACGCCGCCGATAATGATGAGAGCAAGCAATACTGGATCGTTGGCAAGGTCAATTGATTCTGCCAGTATTGAGCGTGTGAAAAAATAGCTATCCATAAACATATTTCAAGTGTACAACAAATAGCCAAATTGTGCATTCATCTAAATTATAAATTTAAGTTTTTTCTTCAAAGTCGCTAGTTTTTAACGAATTTTGTTGACGGGGTGCTCTTTAATACGTATTGTATTATCCGCGTGAAAAGTTAGCAGGCTTTTACGTTTCCGACTGACGTCCTCAATAAATAAGTAAGCCAAGAGCTAAAATGGCCGAAAGGAGAGACACCCGGGAAATGGGAAAGGCACCCAGACTTTGTTAACGCAAAGAAAGGAGACATTCAAAATGTCAAGATACACAGGTTCAACTTGGAAAAAGTCCCGCCGTTTAGGTTTCAGCGTACTCGAAACCGGTGATGAGCTCTAGAAGAGAGCTTATGGTCCAGGCCAGCATGGTCAGGACAGAAAGAGAAAGCCATCAGAATATGGCGCTCAGTTAGTCGAAAAGCAGAAACTCAGAACATACTATGGAGTTTCAGAAAGACAGTTCAGAAGACTCTTCGTCATCGCAAAGGCAGACAAGACCACAGTCACAGGTTTAGCATTCTTCAGAATTCTTGAATCAAGACTCGACAACCTCGTCTACAGAATGGGATTTGCCCGTACACGTGCTGCTGCTCGTCAGTTAGTCAACCACGGACACGTCACAGTCAACGGCAAGAAGGTCGACATTGCTTCATACCTCTGCAAGCTCGGTGATGTTGTTGCCTTTAAGGAAACAAGCCCACTCAAGGTTGTCAAGGAATCAGTCGAAGGCAAGCCAACAATCCCTGGATATGTCACAGTCGACGCAGAGAAGTTCTCAGGCGTCTATGCAAGACTTCCAGAAAGAAACGAGCTTCCAAAGGATATCAACGAAGCTCAGATCATCGAATACTACAACAGACTTCTCTAATCCGTTGCAACGTTTCAAGATCAAACGCATCCTCGCGGGTGCGTTTTTCTTTTTATAATTTCGTATATCTGCATGAGTGTACGCTAGGCATGCATACACGCGCAGAAGAAGCAGTCTAAAGACAATAAGCAAAAGGCCTTATATTTGACCTAGTTCTCTCAATAAGCAGCCCCCACTGTCCTAATTTCAACAAAAGGAAAACCCATTCAAGGGGTTAACCAAGAATGGGCTTGGAAGGAAACTAACCTTTGATGATGGTGTTGAGGGTGTCTCCGGAGTGCGAAGAGATGTAAGAGTCATACTTACTCTTCACTGGAGTCCAGTTGTCACCGCCGATATTGTTGTTCGTGATATCACCTTTCAGCTTGATAATGGTGATTGTTGTTGAGAAATCAAGTGATGAGAGATACTGGTCTTCAGAGCCGACAAAGTTAATATCGATAACTTTTAGTGTCTTGTTTCTAGTTAGAACACCTAAGTCTAGTCCGATGTTGAGGATGCGGCTTGATGGTGTGAAGTTGAACTTTGTAATCATCTTATCGAATTGGATTGGAGCATCTGGATCAGATGAACCTAAGTCACCGATAGATTCTTTGACGTTATCATTTAAACCAAGGACATAATCTAGTAAGACATCACCGATATTTGAGACGAAATAACCTTGCTCATATTTGACGTAATCGGTTGTATCCCACCAGGAGCCGGTAATATCTGTCTTTCTATAAAGATATACGTACCCGTCCGTGTAATAGAAGGTTGTAGTTCTGTTACCGCCAATTGAAAGGATGTTGGTATGGTTGACTGCAGGGATCGTTGGGACTTTGATAGAACCGTATGCAGAGACATTTCCATCCTCGATTAAGATGTTTGCAGCTAGCTCTACTTTTAATAAATCTAATGCGCCAATGCCAACTTCAACGGTTCCTAAAATTGCAAATGAATTGAGTTTTGCGGTGTTATAGACATATTCAAGAAGAGTCTTAAGCTCAGAGAAATCCATGAATGAGTCATTTGGATTTAATCTCTGGACCTGATTATCATCATAATCCACAAGACGAGCTGTTAAGTTGATGTCCACACCAGAGAATACTAAGTTGATCGATAAATAATCTAGTTCGCCTGTTGCTGTTCTCTTGATGGTTAAGGAGATTGGCATATCAACACCAAGGCTTGCTGGATTGATAACAACGTTGATGGAGTCATCGTCGTTGATTGAGAATGATTCGAGGATATCGGCCTGAAGGAGCGAGAAATATTGTCCATCCATAACTTGGCCGATAAGAGAATCGGTTGCCATGTTATCTAAACCGCTGAAGTATTTAGAGAATCTTGGGTCGTCGTCATTGACAATATTCATAACAAGGTCAATCATGTCCTGAAGAGTCTTGATTGTGAACTTGCCCTTTAATCCTTCGTTATAGGCAAATTTCATATCTGAACGTCCACTGACATCAAGAATGAGCTCATGGTCAACGACTCCGAACTGAGGGTAGAGTTCTTGAATGGAAAGTTCACCGGTGCCGATTTCGCCATCGACATCAAACTGGGTAACGCCAGAGAACTCAAAACCCTGCCACTCTCCGTCGATGCCAAGAATAGAACCTTCGAATTCTAATCCGGCTTTCTTTGATTGAGCGATATTATAGAACTGGTCATATATTCCATTTAACTTTGTAAGAGCAGGGAATTCTGCCATATCAACATCATTTTCCTCGTAATTTGCAAGGGAAATCGTTGCATCTAATGTAAACTGAGAGAAATTTGCATCCTTTACTTCGATTGACGCTAAGGAGGTTGCTGTATCGTTTGCGTCGAGGTTAACTATTACTTTTGATTCGTTGCCTAAACCAAACTGGTCAAGTGAAACGGTGATTGAAATCTGATTGTCTGCACATCTAACATCATCAATCAATTCAAGAACGCCTTGGTATCTACCGTGTTCAATTTCATTCATGAACTCGCTGTCGGTGATGAAAGAAGTTAAATCTCCTAAATCAGAAGCATCGCTATCTGTCATGTCTTCCTGTATTCTTCCAAGCAATTCACCTAAAGTTGTTGTGTTCAGGCTTGCTTTAAGAACGTTATTGTAGTTTAGATAGATATCGTTGTTCTGGTATCCTGCTGTTATAGTCTTTGCGTATGTTTTCTTCTCATCGTCAATCACAACATCGTTTGAAATAGATGCATCGAGCGCAAAGGAATTGAAATCAAGGTCTGCATTTAAAGAAGCTGATATATCAAGCGTCTCATATTCAGATGGATCAGATGAGTATTTGTGTTTAAGAGATGCGTTAACGTCAACTCCAAATCTCTTGTCTTCTACTAAGTGATAAAGTTTCTTGATGATATCAACGCTGTTAACAAAGTGAAGGTAATCGCTTGGGTTGCCAAGTGGCTTAATCTCTTCGTTAACCGAAGTGGAAAGGTGTGAATTGATATCGACTGAAACCTTTACGTCACCGACTTTAATCTCAGGAATATAAACCTTTGTTAGGTTGTAATCTAAATCTGAACCAAGGACGGCATTAATCGCCATGGATCCTGTATTTAATTTAAGGACATATTCATAGCCATAATCAGTTTCGTTTGTGCATTCGATGCTAAAGTCAAGCGAGTCCAAAGACATTGAAGATGTATCCATTGCACCGATATAAGAATTGACGTTCCAAATATCGCTATCAGCACCAACAACATCGACAACCATACCGATTAAGGTCTCGAAATCTGCGGATGTAACTTTGTATTTAACTCCGCTTAAGTCACGGAATTCCTTTGGATTTGCAGGATTATTCCATTCAGTTAGAGATAAATATAGCGAACCTTCGACTAGTGTTGCGCCTAAATCTTTCTTTACTCCGTTGTAGTCGATTGTAGCATCAAGACCTAATGAAATATCTTCAAGGGTCTTCATGCCAAAACCCAAAGATCCAGACATGTTAACAATGTTATTTGTTGAATCGTCACCATCGTCATCAGGGAATTCGATTGTAAGGTCTATATCTCCTGAAATTCTTGGGTCACTAGCCAACTGAGCAATGAGTAAATCTCCGCGAGAAGGGTTTTCAACGGTAGGGATTTCAATCGTTGGCTTGCTTGTATTATTGGAATTATAATTTGGATCTTGGACACTAGATGGAACCGAGAAGAATGCGATACAGGCGGATAAGCTAAAAACGCTTAAGAACAAACCGCTGTATCCGAATAATGATTTAATCTTCATTTATGCGCCCTCCTTGTAATTTATTGGTGTACCTAACGATGGAATTTGAATATCGCCATCGTATTTGTATGTAGTTGTGATTTCGCTTGTGACATATGAGCCAACAGCTCCTGTGTTGGCGTAATACTTTTCAATGCTATAGACAGATAGCGGTTTAAGTTCTAGATCTGTAGTCATCTTTAGATGAGAGAACATAAACGCCGGTTTCTTAGGTAAATCCGACACGGTTTGCATCTGGACGACATAGTTAAGGACGGCCAGAATTGGATCAAATTCCAAGTCAATTACGTAACCGGAATCCGTTTTCTCTATTCCGGAAATCGCGTACATATTGCCTGAGGTTGATTCATCAGCAAGTACGGTATCATCCGTTATGATGTAAGATGTTGGGCAATGAACGTTACGCCCCATCCTCTCTATATATTGATCGGAGTTGTAATCGTTTCCTTTTTCGGAATCGAATAATCCGACTTCGACATTTCCGCTTCTGCATTTGCCTTGGTATTGGGTGGTGACATCTCCCGATTCATACATCCTCCAAGCGACATTGACGACGCTTGATAGTGAGAGCGACTCTTCGAAGAACTCGTTGTCCTTCTTGATTGCACAGGAACGAATGTCTTGATTAACAATGCTTGCGGTTCCTACTCCTCTACCAATTGACTGGAATTGATTTTGTTTT
>JAKSVD010000190.1 GCA_024408305.1 Bacilli bacterium
TTTCGAGAATCAGAGCCTTGAATTCCTCAAGTTCCTCATCCGAATAGCGCACTTTGGGTTCTTGTTTGTTATCCATAATATTATGATTTAAAGAAACTAATCAAATGCAAAATCAAAAGATAATACAGATTTAGCACGATTAACATTTTTTGTTGCTAACTCTGCATATTTTTCCATCAACTCGACACCAATAAATCTTCTTCCTTCTTCAATAGCTACTATTGCCGTTGTTCCACTTCCAAGAAAAGGATCTAATACAATGTCGTTTTTATCACTATAGAGGCGAATGACACGACGAGCCAACTCTTTAGGGAACATGGCTTGATGAACATCATTAGCTCGGACACTTGGTATTTCCCAAATCTGCCTATAGCCCCATTCTTTCCATTCTTCCGAACTCAGTCTATCTCTATTAACAACATATTCTCCTGGTTTCCAAAACACATAAATATCTTCTGTTTCACTTACAGCTTTAAGTGTGTTGGTTGTCCAGCGACTATTGGCCCACGCTGGATCCTTTTTCCAAATCCTTTTATCATAAAGAAACAATCCAGCTTCGTAAGCATATTGCTCCAAATTTCCACCTACAAGTTTAACATGAGTTCCTGGAGCATATCGACCACCACGGATATTATTGCCGTTCATCCGTCTGTCAATGGTCTGTTCACTGCAATTCAGCAATTCAGCAAGTTGGTCACGGTTATAATCAGGATGTTCTGAACGCGCCTTCAGTATCATCTCTCTTGTTACAGCACATTTCTGATTCGATGGATTAAGACCCATTATGCGAGGCATTTTCTCATCTTGAAATGAAAGTATATCAGCAATATTAATAACCATAAAACCACCTGGTTTAAGGATATTATAGTGCAATTCTATAACCTTTTTAAGCATATCTTGCCATGATTCGTAAGTTGCATCTTCTTCATAGTCTTTACCTAAAAAATAAGGTGGAGACCAAAATGAAAGTGCAAGCGAATTTGGCTCAATAGAATTCAACAATTCTCGTGAATCACCGCAATATACCCTATTTACTTCTAAGCAACACATACTATACTACAATTTCGGCGACACGCCAATCATCTATTTCTTTTAGAACATCAAACGACACCCTTGCCCGAATCTTTCTTAAATCCTTATTCTTGTCATCTTTTCCCGGAAAAAACAAACCAGGATAACTCTTCAAATAGGCAGGATTATGCGAAAGCAAAATCCCATTCGGAATACAAGCGATTCTAATCTTTTCAAGAGGTTGACCTGTAGTTTGTTCACCAGCTTTACTCATCCCATAAATTGGCTTTATTACAAAATTTGCCAAAGGTGATATTGTATTGTCGCTTAAAACATAGATAGGTGAAAGGGAACACAAGAAATCGTGAGAAACACGAACACCTTTCGCGACAATTGGCTCATTATATACACCATCATCTATATTTTCCCAATTACCTGAGCCTGAAACCTGATATGGCGACATGACAGCATGATTGAAATCATCCCTTGGTCCTGCCGACTTGATATCAATAAACACCCAAACAGAATCTGTAATATTCAATAATTGCTTAATGCGCTGACTTGAGATAATACATCTTTCATCAGAACCTGAAGGAAGTCCAGAATCTTTAATGTCAAAATTTGAGGCAAAATATCTTGACAGTTTACTACCAAAAACCTTTTCTCCAACTTCAATCCATGGATATTGATCACCCACAGGTGACCTTCCTCTCTCTAAAGGAGTGTAATTTTTCCAAAAAGGATAAAGATAAGAGGCTTCATCATAGTCTCTTTTTATCTCAGGAAGATGCAAATCAACAAAATGGCATATCTCATTCATCACAAACTTTTCTATAGCAATTAAGCACTCCGAATGATTCGCATAATAATCAAATGCATCGGAATAAATAGAAAATTGATTATGAATGAATTGATTAAACATCTTTTGATATGATTTTATTTTTTCTCAATCATTAACCTTACGCTGATGCCTTCCACCAGCTCGTCGGGTTCGGCTTCCACATGGTCGGCCATGACGATGGTTGCCAAAGTCTCGGCACAGATGTAGTCGTTGAACTTCGCAACAGCAGCATCGGTCTTTTCGTTCTTCTCAATCGTGATGACGATGCGGTCGGTGACATCCAAACCAGTAGTCTTGCGCAAGTTCTGTACGCGGTTCACGATTTCGCGAGCCAAACCTTCTTGCAGCAGTTCTTCGGTGATAGTCATGTCCAAAGCGACGGTGAAGTTGCCTTCGGAAGTGACAGCCCAGCCCGGAATGTCTTGCGTAGCAATCAGTGCATCTTCGAGGACAAGGTCAACCGAAACGCCATCCACATCGAGATGAGCGCCGTTGTTTTGCTCGAAGGCGTGAATTTCGTC
>JAKSVD010000191.1 GCA_024408305.1 Bacilli bacterium
GACGACAATATAAACATCAACCTCATAAGATTCTTTCTTCTTATGACAGTAGATGCCTTTGACATATTCATCAATGTTCAATAAATCGTAGACGGCGTCAGAAAGGAGGTTCTTGGCAACAAGTCCAACAACTCCATAACATGTTGATGCAGCTTCGCCAGCAACCTGTGCAATAGCATCGTTTGTAATGTTGATTCCGCCGTAAGGTGTTTTTCTTTCGATAGCCATAATAATACTATGTGAGCACTGCTCACCGGCCGTATTATCTCACACATGCGCGATAAATGCAAAAAAGCTTGTCCCACAGGAAACACATTTACATAAATGTCCCTTATAACAGGAAATTAAAAATCCACTCCCCATCTAAAATTTTACAAAAAAGGAAGGCAGTTAGCCTCCCTTTGGTTTTGTTAAATATTTATTTAACTTCTGGTTCTTTTACAGCTTCAACCAACGTATTTCCTAGTGTTGCGATGTTCGATAAATTGGTTGGAAGGATGATCTTTGTAGCCTTACCATCGGCAACTTTTGCAAGTGCTTCTAGATATCTTAAGGTAAGAACACTTGAATCGGCTCCTGCTGCTTTTAACATCTCTAAACCATCTGCTTCTGCTTGACGGACCATCTTGATAGCATCCGCTTCTGCTGATTTCATCTGGCGTGTTTTTTCAGCTTCACCCTCTGCTCTAAGGATTGTTGCCTGCTTTTCAGCATCTGCGTTAAGGATCTCCGACTCTTTCTTACCCTGCGCAATCAAGATTGCGGATTGCTTTTCGCCTTCTGCGAGAAGAATCTTTTCTCTCTTTTCACGCTCTGCTCTCATCTGACGTTCCATTGCTTCACGAATATCGCGTGGAGGAAGGATGTTCTTGACTTCAACTCTGTTAACCTTGATTCCCCATGGGTCTGTTGCTTCATCGAGAATCTTTCTCATCTTTTCGTTAATGACGTCTCTTGATGTTAATGTGCCATCAAGATCAAGTTCACCGATGATGTTACGTAATGTTGTTGATGAGAGATATTCAATTGCAGAAATTGGGTTATCGACGCCATAAGCGTAGAGTTTTGGGTCGGTGACCTGGAAGAAGATAACTGTATCAATCTGCATTGTGACGTTATCTTTTGTAATGACAGACTGAGGTTCAAAGTCTTTGACCTGTTCCTTCATGCTGATTCTATGAGTGATTTTGTCGACAAACGGTAAGAGGAAGTGAATTCCAACGCCCCAAGATGCATGGAATGCACCCATTCTTTCGACAATTGCCTTTTCTGTTTGGTGGATGACTCTAACATTTGAGATAAACACCAAGAGGAGAAGGACTAATACTATTGCAATAACTAATATTGCTACCTGCCAAGGTTCCATTTTTGTTACTCCTTATCTTTGATCTTTTCAACGATCAACTTGTTGCCTGAGATGGCAACTACTGTTACGATGTCCCCTTCGTTAAGGACATCTTTTTCTTTTGATGCGATTGCGGTCCATGTAACGCCATTTACGACAACTTCTCCGTGATGGAGATAATCATATCTAGCTTTCATGACACCTTTTGAATGAATCATCTCATCGATATTCGTTCTAACTATGTTATTTCTCATGTATCTATGTGCCAGCGGCCTTAAACAGAACAAGAGAGCGGTTGAAATGACAACGAATACGATAAGTTGAATCCACCAATAACAATTTGGGATGAATGAGAGGATCAACGCGACCATTGCGCCAGCTGCAAACCAAATGCTAACTAAATCAGCTCCGATTGCCTCAACGATAATCGCAACAACAAATATTGTTAGCCAGATAATCCACATCCATGCTTCCATATCACTTTTCCTCCTTTCCGGACATAATGACGAGAACGTTATGCTCTTCGTCCCATCTCGTATCGAATTTGAGCGGATTTTTACTTAATTCCACCCCCAGAGCCACAGCAATTTTCTTCATGAGCAATGTGGAATTGATTCTAGAATACGATTTCTTTAACTGAATCGGGAGAAGTTGATATTCGTCCATATCACCTCTCATGAATCTATCCTTGCTAACAGGCTCGATTACTAGTTGGCCAAACTCGTTAACACCGACTTGAACCCTATACGCGGCTTCAAATGGAACCGAAGCAATCATGTTCAAAGTGATGTTTGAATCATAGAGCGATACTTGTCCAACTTTTTCTTTAGAACTAAACCAAGTTACAACCATCTAATACCTCCTACAACAATATTATACATTTTTATACATTTTCTAGCAAATATATTCGAAAGAAGTTAGTTTTGTTTGTAATCATCGCATATTTTTATATTTATATAGAAAATAATACACATAAATTTAATATCACAATTAGTTCTTAAACGTATTGAACTGAATTCTAAT
>JAKSVD010000192.1 GCA_024408305.1 Bacilli bacterium
ACCATATATAACTGTTATTACGTTAAGAAACTTAGAACATTCGTTGTAGAAAAAGGTATACCTTTCTCAACATTGAAAGAAGAGTTTGGCAAAGACTATGGAGCAATGGCCAAGAAGTTCTGTGACAGGGCAAATGAGATTGGTGAGACTTATAGAAATCTCAAGAAAAAGGCAAAGTAAAAGACATCCAAGATTTGATGGATGCCTATTTTGTTACTCTTCCTCCGAAAACAATGTCATTTGGCCCATCTTGTCTTTTTCGTCCGACGTCACCTGCTTATCAGTTCCAATGCTCAATAACATTTTAAACATCTCATAATCTTTGACCTGTTCGTTAGGAACCATGTAATACTTAACCCCATATCTGGTAGCAACTTCTTGTTTCATCTTGTCGGTCTTGATTCTCTTATCAACGGTATAGTGCTCTGCGCCATTAATCTCGAAAATGTGCGATGGTTTAACGCCTCCAAACAATCCTTTTTGGTAAATGACGAAATCGTATTCGTAATCTCTGCCCTTAAATTCAGGGGCGTTACCGAACGCTTTTGAGCATCTGACGTTTCTAGCACATTCAAAACGGGCATTTACAGAGAATAGTTGCGTTATGGTCTCGTAGAATTCATCTTCAGAGGTTGAACCATTAGATTTTCCGAATGCGAAGAATTCATTTTGTGAAGGCACAACCACAACATTCCCGTTGTTTTGAGCATAGTCAACTGCCGCTAATAAGGCGCAATCTCTATTTCCGGTATTCTTTGCCAAAACTTTAATTGATGTCGAATCTCCAAAGACAAAGATGTTCTTCTTTGCCCTAGTCCATGCAACATTGATGATTTCATCTTGTTCCGAAAGCCAACGGAATGTGCTAGCCTTTGTCTTCCTCGAAACCGCCGTTGAAAAGAATACGGTATCCGCTTCGCCGCCTTGAACCGAATGAATTGTTGAAGCGACGACATTATAAATCTCTTTTGATTTCAGAAGCCTATTTATAAGTTCAGCCTGCTGTTTGAATGGGGAAATGATAAGAACATTGCCTTGCTTTTCCTTATCAAGTCCATATTTCTTAATGTAATTAACGATGAAAAACGCTTCATCAAGAGCTTCATGTTCTTTCGTTGATGCTTTTGAGTTTTCACAATCAAAGAACTTTATTTGGCCCTCTTGCTTAGCAAAATCAAGCTTCAGTTTTCCGTTATAAAAGCGCCTGCTTGCAAAATATGCGATTTGCTTAGAAGAACGGTAATGATAGCTGAGCAGCAACCTCGCTGATACTTTATCGGAATCCAAACAATGGGTTAATATCGATTGTTTTATATAATCGAATTTGTCATCTATTAAATACTTTTCTTTAAGAGATTCATTAACGGATCTATCTAGAACAATAACTGGTTGAAGCTGAGCTGGATCGCCAACAAGCAACATGCGTTCCGCTCTTGAAATCGGAATGAGGGCCTTAGCCATATCACATTGCCCGGATTCATCCATAATCGCTATATCAAATTTATGGTCTCTACCCAGTTTGTCAGCTGAGATGTTGGTACAGAAAACAATTGGGAACACTTTTGTCAGCACTTCGGTGTTTCCAGGAGAAATAAGCCATTTATTAAACGCTTTAACCCTCTCTTCATCATCTTGGATGAGTAAGCACTCCCTCAGGGACTTAAAAAGGCCGCCTCTAAGTTTTCTTATGCGTTTAATTGAATCGTTCTTTATCGCCTTTCTAAAGGCCTCAGAGGTAGAAGCGATTGTTACCTTAGATAATGCATCAGTGTTTTTGACCTCAGGGTACTTTTCATTCTCTTTTTCGAATTCAATTAATTGTTTTTCAATTGCACTAATAATGCCGTGGTCATTACCCTTGCCCTTTTTAGCGGAATCGAGAAGTTTTCTTGCGCAGTCAATGTTCTCCGTCAATTCACGTTTTTTATCGTATAAGTTAAGAAGTTCCACTAACTCATCGTTCTTGGATTTTTCGTCTATATCTAAATCATCCTCTTCAACTTCAACATCTTTATCCAATTCAGGCAAATCGATTTGTAAAAGCCTGATAAGTTTTTTAGTCGCTTCTATCATGACTTCTTTGTTGCCCAATCTAATATAAGGAAACTCTACTGTAGAGATGAAGTCGCCTTCTTTTGTGAATCTATCAATAATTCCGTCAACGGGTTTATTGTTGTTGGTACACACTAAAGCGGTCTTATTCGAAAAGTACAATGAGATTAGTAAGTTAAATATTGTATTTGTTTTTCCCGTACCAGGAGGACCCTGGACATATGTAACAGGTTTTTTCAGCGCGTTATAAATTACTTGAAGCTGGTCGACGTTGACCTTTTCATCATAGATGACA
>JAKSVD010000193.1 GCA_024408305.1 Bacilli bacterium
AGCTTGACGAGGATTCAATCGCCATCCTTCTTCTTTCGATGTATGGAAACATCAACCTTACCGCCAACCAAATCAAAGGTATTGAGGAATCTTTGACACCTTTAATTGGCCTTCCTTCGTCAAGGAACCTAAACGCCATAATGCCTGAATCGACTTCTTGGAATAGAAGAATTCCGGCGTATTTTGCCGTCATTAACCAGGCGATAAAAAGAAATAAGCAAATCTCATATACACGTGCCATTAACACGCTTGATGGGAGAACCACCGCCCCTAACAAAGACGAAGCCAAATACCATACCATTAACCCTCTTGGTATCACCTATGTTAGAGGTTCCTTCTATCTTTTGTATTCGAAAGGCGGCAAAAACGAAGTGAGCTTCATGCGCCTAGATAATATTGGCGACATCAAAGAAACGAACTCGATCAGGCTTACTCCGGAGCATTTTGATATCAAAGAATTCATGAAGCATCGACCATATCCATTTAGAGGCGAAATCGAAAAATTTGAGATAGTCATCAATGATGAAGATGAACGGAAGGATCCTCTTGATGACCTTGGAATCATTAGGCAATGGTTTGGTAACGATTATGAAGTTTTTAAGGATCCTAAGGACGAGAAATATCACATTACAATAATGACCACTTCGAATTGCTTTAGGTATTGGTATGTCCAGTATGCTGAAAACTTCCAGATAATTAGCCCAGAAAGCATGGTCGAAAGCGTAAAAGAATACGCAGAGATGATATTAAGGAAGAATTAGGCGTCACTAGGAAACAATCTCCTTATTGTGCGCATGATTTCATATCCATATGACGAGACAAAAAATCCTCGGTTAACCGAGGATGTCTTGTTATTCTTGTGGGCCTATAAGAACAGCAAACGAACCGCATCCGTATTGAATGCTACTTCCAATAGCCAAAATGAATCGCGTATGACTGTCACGTATTTCTACGCAGCCACAGGAACGATGTTCATTACGGACTTGGCGACAATCGGCATTTCGTTTCTGATATCAATATCACATTGAAGGGCAAGGAAATAACCATCGCTTACCCCGAAGTACTTCCCTAGCCTAATTGAGGTGTCAGCAGTGATCTTCCTGCGGTCATGGAGGATATCCTGAATTCTAGACACGGGAACATTAATATCACGTGCCAATCTATATGCGGAAATTCCATAAGGTTCCATGAATTCTTCTTTTAATATTTCGCTCATTTTAGGTGTTTCGATTTTCATAACTTCCTCCTTTAGTGATAGTCAACTATCCCTACCTCATCGTAATCTGAGCCTCCCCTTCCTGCGTATTGAAGGTTTCTGGAACTAAGTGGGCAATTCGTGAAATCTATCATCTCAATCATAATTGGTACCTCCTCAATAATCTATTCCAAGTAGATTCCCTCATAAGATGGTTGGTTACCTCTTTTTTTGCTCGGGAATCGATCGCGTAAACGTAATTCATATATAAGCCATAATCTTCTAAGATATCGGCATCTTCCGCTTTATCAACGAGATCTTGCATCGTCTTTGATAGTTCGAAGTCGATCTTGATGTCGTCGTTTATGTAGTGATAGACCCTGTTCTCGTAAATGTCCTTTCTGATCAAATCCAAGATATACTGGTTGAGATTGTTGGTGGATGACAGTTTCTTGATAAGAACGGCATCGGAGTTTTTGACCCTGATCTTCACCGACTTGTATTTCTCCTTGATGTATTCGTTTATATACTCTTGCTGATTAAACATATTTCTCTCCGTTGTCATTGTACTCCATTTGGGGGCAAATGTAAACTTAGACAGAAAAATCCCCGGTTTCCCGAGGATGTCTTGTTATTCTGGTGGGCCTATAGGAACATTAAACAAACCGCTTCCGCACAAAACCTGTCGACCCGAAGTGACAAATGTCAGATTTCTCTATTTCTCGGATAGAATCACTAAGCAGTAATCAGAGAGTGGTTTGATGTCTTTTATCGCCGTTGCCCAGATGCGCTCGATATCTAGCGTTCCATATCCATGGGCGACCTTATCTCTCATCCCTTTGATGTATTTCCAGGGAACTTTGTTGTATTTAGCAATGAATTGTGGCTCAAAGTTTTTGGCCAATTCTCCAATTTGGAGGATATTAAAACACACAATTTGAATTAGGTCTTCGTCATCAACGAAGGACTCTTTTAAAACACCATCCGTCTTTTCCAATATCTTTTGACAATGTTTGACGATATTTTGCAATAATCCAATTTCTTTTATGCTCAACATAACCTAATCTTATCCCCTTCTAATTGATTTTTGAAATAGTCATCCATCTTAGAACCGA
>JAKSVD010000194.1 GCA_024408305.1 Bacilli bacterium
GCGGCTAAATAGTCTTTATATATGCCTGAATTGGAATCCGTTTTAGCGAAATCAATGATTGTGCCAATCTGATATTTGTAAAATACTCCACTTTTATCGGTGCCAGAGAATCCGGCAATGTGGTCCTCATGAGCATGTGTCGCAATAACATAGTCTAGAACCTTATCTTCTGAATGAGCATCGATGAATTCTTCGATTCTAGCAGCAGAGTTTTTTCTTGATCCAGCATCAATCAAAATATCAACCGTTCCAGCCTTGATGTATACGGAATCGCCTGTATACCAGTTGCCGAGTTCCATAAAGTTAATTTGGAGATCGTCATATACAATTCCGTTGAATGTAACAGGGTCTGCTGGAGCATCGTGGAAAACATGTGTAGTTCCGGATTTCTCAAGATATGCAAAAGCCGCGGTGACAGCTACCAAAAGGACGACAAGTCCCAATGCTACTAACGGCTTCTTTTTTGCGTTTTTGCGGATTCCTTTTTTAATTTCTTTCTTAACAACTTTTTCAACCTTTTTAGTTGTTGACTGTTTGGTGCCAGAAGACGTTTTCTTCTTCGATGATGTAGTACTCTTTTTTGCCGCCATAAAAAAACTCCTGTTTAAGCGATAAAACAATTTTAAATCGTTTTAACCTCTATGTCTTTGTTGAATCACATAAACAAAGAGGAAAAGCATCAAAAAATGCGTACTAACTTTCATACTTTGTTGTTATTTAGATATGTTTTATTTAGATAACATCGACAAAAAATAAAAGTCTCACATGGAGACTTAAATTTATATTGTTAATTAGGCATTTTCTTCAATATATTGAACAACTTGCCCTAATGTTTGGAGTTCATCGAGGTCTGCATTTCTCATAGTTATACAGAATTCTTTCTCAACTCCAATTACCAAATACAAGAATCCAATCGAGTTCAAACCTAGATCGTTTTTGATGTTTGTCTCAGGCTTTAGCTCTTCAAATTTTACCGTTGTATCAGGTTCAATTTGTTTAAGAATTTCGTATAGTTTTTTAATTGTCTCGTCCATTTATTTTTCTTCCTCGGCATCTCGTTTCAATTCTGAAATTTGAGCGAACATATTATCCATTACCGCATTCAAATCTTCAACTGATGGATATTCTTTGTTGCAAAGCTCTTTTACGGTTTTGGATTCGCCTAAATACATCTTCACCTTATTCCATTTCTTTGGCTGGTTTTTGATATAAATAGGTAGCATTGGAACACCTGTTCTGCTTGCTAATAGAGCCGCTCCTGACTTGTAATCGTCTAAACTACCGTCACGGTGAATTCTGCCGTTAGGGAACACGAGAAGAACGCCTCCTCCGTCGAGAATGTTTATGCATTCATTTATTGCGTCTGGATCATTCTCATAACGGTTTATCCTTACACAGCCGAGCTCCTTAAGTAACCAATTTCTAACTGGATGGCCTTCGGCAAAAACAACTTCACCAGTTAAGCAGTACACTCTTCTCCTCCAGAAAGCCATTATGATGGCCAATGGATCAACAAATCTCGTATGGTTGGCAACGATGAGTAATCCACCTTTTGGTTTAAGCTTATTTTTCTTTTCGCCAAGGTTATAAACCTTGTAACGGAAATATAAATTAAACTGATAAACAGTTAATCGCCCGATATCCTTCAAGAAATATCTAAGAGAAAAAATCTTTGAGTAACGATCAGTGTTTAGAAGATGCTGCTGTTGCATACCCATGGACATCACTTTTCGTCTAACCATCTTATTCAATGAGTCAATCTGTTGTTTTGTCGGATAAACATCTTCGCAGTGATCATAGATGAATATCTTTTTGCCAATAGTCGTATGCACCCTTTTAAATAGGCCATAGTTACCATCGTGATAAACAGGAATAATTGGAACGCCAGTCTTTTGTGCTAGAACAACATAAGAAGGCGCAAACTTCTTTATTTGACCATCTGTTGATATCTTAGCTTCAGGGAAGACGACAAGAATCTTGCCTTTTTCAAGAAGTTCCTCTGATTTATCCATAAAGGATAACTCGTTGTTATTTCTATCAACGCGCACTCCTCCAACGACTTTCATAATCCAGCCCTGGAATTTGTTGCGCGTATAAACGGCTTCAGACATCTGACAATACACCTTACGGAACGGGAACATGAATGTCACAAGCATCAAATCTTTAAGGCTTCTGTGATTGAGAACGACAATTGCAGG
>JAKSVD010000195.1 GCA_024408305.1 Bacilli bacterium
AGTATCTGTTTTTGTTACTCTCCATTTGAATGAATCTAACAAAATTGGAAATAAATGCTATAATTCCTGCCCTTATGAGAAAGCAATTTGATATTAGAACATGTGATTCCGACGCCACAGGCGCACTTAGTCTCTCCGATCTTTTGATCCATATGCAAGAAGTTGCAGGCGATGATAGCCACAACCTCGGCTTTGGAAAGGATAAGGTATTTGACCAAGGTCTTCGCTGGGTCATTTCAAGAACATCTGCCAAAGTTCTCCGTATGCCTAAATATGGTGAGAGGGTTGAAATAATCACGGTAGCAGAACCAAATAAAATGTTCTTCTATCCAAGATTCACAGCGTTAAGAACTGTTGATGGAGAACTCTTATTGGAATCAGAAAGCATTTGGGCAATCATCGATTATAAAACAAGAAAACCAGTCCTCCCTAAAGCTTCTGGAATCGTTATCGGCGCAAGCGAGTCGATTGAAAAAGAATTATCCTTCGATACCAAAATACCAGCGATTGAGACCACAGAAGAAGCTGATCGCAAAGTATTGTTCTCAGACATTGATATTAACGGCCACATGAACAACACAAAGTATGTTGAATGGGCATACGACCTTCTTGGAAGCGAATATCTTAAAAACAAACAATTATCAGACTTCAAGCTCTCCTATCACACAGAGGCAAAAGAAGGAGAAACCATTACTCAAAAGTTCTCCAAAACAGAAAAAGAGTTCTACGTCATTGGTTCAGTAGGCGAAAGAAAAGTATACGAAGTCTACCTCAAATTTGAATAAATCATTAGCAAAAACCGCTCCAATTAAGCTTGTGAGCGGTTTTTTCCTTCTATTTCAGTTACGCGGCATAATGCCATAAAAGCAGTGAAAGCTTCATGTTTAATTATATATGAGCTTCCTTTTCTCTCTATGAGTCCGCGGACAGACAAATCCCTTAGGACCCGAGCTATCTTCTCTTCTTCTTTTATTTCTCCAAAACCTGGCAATGCAGAGAATACTTTCTCATCCTTGCTAAGAACTTCTCCTTTGAATATAGCTTTTATAAAGCCAAGAGGGACCTTGTTTGTTTTTCCGCCTATCGCAATATCGCAAACCGTTAATAACGCTACAGATGCTTCAAAGCTTAGCCCCAAAGAATCAAGATAGTCAGACAAATTTGCATCTTGGAATTTTTGAAGTATTTCAGCATCAAAAGGAATTGCCTCATCTGTGTAGTTCAAAGCCTCACGTGGACTTCCTTCATAAGCAATTTCATCGAAGAACGTATCTATTTGTTTCTCGCTTTCTTCTCTTAATTCGTAATCATTCGCGAAACAAATGCAGTCAGCAATGTATCTATTTGGAACCTTGTAGTCATCCATAAAAAGATCATATGCGTCTCTGAGCTTTCCTTCTTTTATATATAGAAGACCGAGTGTCGAATAGAAATACGAGTCTTTCTCAAATCGGTAGTTATCAATAAATGTTCTTGTTTCTCTATCATCACCAAGACCGACAAGCGCTTTGAACAACAATCTGCGCGCTTTATATGTGTCTTTGATATCTAATGTCATCATCTCTTTTCCAAGAGAAACAACAACATCGTATTCTCCAGCCATATAGAACTGTTCCATCAAACTCTTTGTAAATCTAAGGAACGAAGCGGTTGTCGTTTCGTCAAAGAAATTACCGATCTTATTCTTGTATTTAGGATTAGACATGAAGAATTCCATGCCTTTGGTTTGGATAGCCAAACCACCCGCAGCAAATTCGCTTGAATTGCTTGATTCTAAAGCGAGGAGCTCACTTCTTGCGTCAAAGTTCAAAGGATTCAGATCAATAGCCTTTCTAAAGTGCTCTTTAGCCAATTCTTCATCCATTGTGGATTCGCCTTCAAGGAATTCTTTATAAGAAGGATCGTCTTCTTCGTTTTTGTCACCAAAGATTTCTGGATGTTCGTTGATGAACGGGGTGAGATCATCAAAAGTTTGTATCTCATCAGGATGAGATGCCGCATATTCACTTAAGATGAAAATCATTTCATCGTTTGTACGTTTCATCAATTTTTCTCCAAATTATTTCCGGTTGAACTTATTTTCCCATTTTTATAATAAACCCTAAAGAATCAATGCTTTTTCTGAAATTAACATCGCTGTTTCGCGACATATCGTCGCATCTCGTTTCG
>JAKSVD010000196.1 GCA_024408305.1 Bacilli bacterium
AAGGCCCAAAGGCCACACTTTTAGTTCAGAACGGTACATTAAACAATTCAGACTATGTCGTCGTCGGAGAAATCTTTGGAAAGATCAGACGTATGACAAACGAAAAGGGCCAGGTCTTAAAGACAGCAGGTCCATCAACACCAGTTGCAGTCATCGGTTTATCAGCAGTTCCATCTGCAGGTGACCGCTTCATGGCATTCCCAACTGAGAAAGAGGCTAAGGAAATCGCTGAGAAGAGAGCATTAGCAAAGCTAGAGAAGGAAAGAGCGGGTACTGCCGCAATGTCCCTCGCTGACTTGAATAATCTTGTTAATGCTGGCAAAGTCAAGGACATCAATGTTGTTGTCAAGGCTGATACAGACGGCTCAGCAGAAGCACTTAAGGCTTCTCTTGAGAAGATGTCAAATGACCAGGTCAGAATCAAGGTTCTCGCCGCAAATGCTGGTGCAATCTCAGACTCAGATGTTCTTCTTGCTTCAGCAAGTAACGCAATCATCTACGGCTTCAATGTCCGTCCAGATGCACGCGTTAGAGCAAAAGCAGCTGAAGAAGGCGTTGAAATTCGTTTACACAGAATCATCTATGAATTAATCGATGAAATGACAGCCGCTATCAAGGGTATGTATAAGGCTGAGCTTGTTGAATCCGTTACAGGACAAGTCGAGATCAGACATATCTATAAGATCTCCAAGATCGGCACAGTCGCTGGTTCATATGTCACATCAGGTGTCATCAAGGCTGGTTCAAAGATCAGACTTATCCGTGATGGTATCGTCATCTATGAAGGCGAACTCGGTTCACTCCAGAGATTCAAGGATCAGGCCAAAGAAGTCAAGCAGGGCTTCGAGTGCGGTCTTACAATCTCAGGCTATAATGACCTTAAGGAAGGCGATATCGTAGAAGGCTACGAGATGGTCGAAAAAGAGGATTAAGATGCCAAAGAAGAGAAGTAGCGCAAACCAGAAAGCAAGAAACAAAGCGCTTATCGATAAATATCTCCGTGAAGTCCTCATGATGGAACTCAAGAACCCAAAGATCGGTGTTCCATTCGTCAATGAGGTCATCGTAACAGAAGATTATCAACTCGCAAAAGTCTTTGTTTCATTCTATGGCAATAAATATCCAAAGCAGAGCTTCGAGGAATTACTACGCTGCAAAGGCGCAGTAAGAACCCTCTTAGCTAAGAAGCTCAACCTCTATAAGTGCCCAGACATCATGTTCATCTATGATGATCAGTTCGATAAGGGCGATGCAATCGATAGATTGCTTGAAAAAGAGGCCGAGGATATCGAAAACGCCAAGAAAGGCATGAACTAATAGAAGAAGGGATCGTTCCCTTCTTTTTTCTTCGCCTCCAAATGAGGTATACTTTCTCTATGAAGACATCGGCTTTCTCTAAACTCTATAATTTAAAACAACTTGATGTAGTGGAGATTGGGGGTAACAACGGCAATCTCTCTATTACAATGCACGTGGAGACTCATTCTGATTTTGTCGCCAATGGTTTTAGGACGGAATTTGATTTCTCCCTTAAGCATCGTTTTACCTTTCTTGGCGTTGAGCCTGTTGTTACAATCAAAAATCCTGTTATTTCAGACTATAGATACGAGAATTCTTATTTATATATAAATATAGATGAGTTCGTTATTAAGATACCTGAAGTGGATATTCTTGTTGAACAGAACATTTAAAAAGATTCGCGACTGGGCGAATCTTATTTTTTAAGTTTTACAGCAAAAGCAGTTTTACCTCTAATAATTGTTTTTTCTAACCCCAAAGACTTAACGACTGATTTATTCGCTTTAGCGAAGTAGACAGTCAATCTAGGAACGTTATCTAAGATGCTTCCGATTAAATATTGAATGGCTTCCAATAGATATTCATCATTCATCTTTGAATATGAGAACTTAACTAAATGATGGTCAATAAATAGGTAACAAATATTTCCGATTAATACATCATTTTCGTACACATCATAAACGGTTTTGTCCTCGATACCTAAATCCTTAACGAGGGAGATGCTAGATAGGGTAACCTTTTTATAATTCCTGTAGGTGTCTGGGTAGTCATCTGCTAAGGCTTTACGGA
>JAKSVD010000197.1 GCA_024408305.1 Bacilli bacterium
AGAATTAATGATGTTGCTTAAATTCTCGTTTCTTAGAGCAAGAGATGATACCCATTCCGCCAATCTAGCAATATTCTGGAATGTACTTACAAAAGTCCCGTTACTCAAGAGAGATGAAACGCCATCCCAAAGCGTCTCAATATCATAAAGATTCCTCTCTCGCTCAAACCGATCTGAATCGCCATCAGGAAATAAAAGACTATAAAAAACATCAGAATGAATAACACTACTGATTGATTCGACAAAGAATTCGTACGATTGTTTACAGCCTATCGCTTTTGCGTGTGAGTCGCTGAATCTGTAAGCATCGTTCCAAGTTTCCAGCAGAGATTCCGAAAAATCAAAATCGAGAAAATCAGAATAACAACTAAGATCAATAGCCATATTCGGAGCAACCGTCGCCACCAAACTTGCAAGGCGAAGCCAATCCGTGCCGAAATATGGCGTAGCAATACTAATTAAATTATCAACAATCTGGATATGTTCCGATGCATACATCATATTGATAATTCCACCTCTAGAATGTCCGATTAAATTTATTTTTGGTATGATTTCCAAGGAAGAGGACAAATAATACAAAAAAGAATCAAGGGTACGCTCAAAATCGGCATACAAATCCGAATTGCTAATATATTCGCTGCAATCGTATCGCCCGTTATAAACAATAACAATATGCTTGTTTAGATCAATGGAAGATGTGGCAGGCATCAATGTTAGACCTGGTGAGATACACGAACATTCTGATATATCTATATACCCAGCAGTATCAACTTTATAAAACGTTCCATCGTAGTTTAAAACATACACAGTGTCAGATAATAAAAAAGGTAACCTGTCTTCTTCGTACGATGGTTCTCCATAAAGATTGTTATTCTGTAGCCAATGTGAATAATCGCCACCCATGCCATGCGTAAAAACAGTAATTGAAGATACGTCCGAAATGCCATATTCTTCATCAGAAAGCATAGATTCAAAACGACCAAATCCACTATTAAGATTCAGATAACTCATCCTATTTTGATAAGTCAAGTTACTAGAATTTAAAGCAATGAATAGTGAAGCAAAAAAAGATAAAAACATAAAACGCCTCCATGTTAAATTATATTATAAAGATCAGAGTTTTTGTTGCTACATAAAATACGTTTTTTGTCTAAATGTAATTTATATGATACAAAAGAAAATGCAATTAAGAATATACTAGCTTTACTAAAGCCTCATCATACATTTCTGCAATAACTAGGGCGATATTATCAATAATCTAAGGGATCAACATCCACGGAAATATCGACTGGACCGTTGGCAATTGGAGAGTCTAAAACTTCTCTTAAAGCCTGGACAACTTCATCTCTTTTCTTCATTTTTAGGAGCAAAACCCTCTTATATTTGCCGTTAACCATAGAATAGAATGGGGTGATAGGACCGACTAATATAAGGTTTTCGATGTGTTTATCTGCAAGCGCAAACTTGAGATCATAGGCCGCTTTAACGCATCTCTCTTCATTAGCGGCAGAAAATTCTAAAAGTATCAAATTGAAGTATGGAGGGTATTGAGATGCGCGTCTTTCAAGCATCTCTCTTTTATAAAACGCTTCATAATCCTGGGTAGCGCCGTATGTTATGGCATAATGGTTTGGGTTATAGGTTTGGATGTATGCTACGCCTTCTTTATCTGCTCTTCCGCTTCTTCCAACAGCCTGAGCAATAAGACCGAATGTTCTTTCGGCTGCTCTATATGTTGGGAGTGATAAACCGATATCAGCCATGACAACACTGGACATAGTTACCTTTGGAAAATCATGCCCCTTGGCAATCATTTGAGTCCCGACAAGAACGTCATATTCGCCATGCTTAAAGTCTTTGAGAATTGACTCCATCTTTTTGCTGACTTGAGAGACGTCTGAATCGATTCTGGCTACTCTGATACCAGGCATAATGTCATTTAATTCTTGTTCAATTCTCTCTGTGCCGTAACCAACTCGTCTGAGCTTCGTACAACCACATTGAGGACACTGTTCTGGATAGATTTCCACCTCGCCACAGTGATGGCATTTAAGCATCTTGTCATGGGAGTGATAGGTAAGGTTTCCA
>JAKSVD010000198.1 GCA_024408305.1 Bacilli bacterium
TGCTTACTTGCACTATATGTCTACTTTTTAGTTTTTGTCGGAGCGGTGTGATTCTATCCCATGACTTCTTGTTCCCGAAACAAGCGCACTACCAAGCTGTGCTACGTCCCGATACAAGGCTGCGGCTAAACAGCCCGTTGATTTAAAAGAAATCGAATAAAGACAATTGGTTGGATTCGCTCATTCCATCAAGAACACCAAGTTCCTTTAGATTATTGACATCCGTTTCGGTTAATTTAGTTCTTTCTCTCAAATCCTCGATTGAGATAAATTCACCGTGTTTTCTCTCATCAACAACACTTTGAGCTGCTGATTCGCCCAAACCGGAAAGAACGCTGAACGGAGGGATAATTGCGGAATTTTCATCGTCTACGACCCACTCGCTTGCCATAGATTTATTGAGGTCAATATTCGATATCTTGAAGCCTCTATCCCATAGTTCTGCGGCAGCAATTAAACCTTTTAGAATTTCGTTATCGGTATCCTTGAACTCCGGAGTATTTCTAATTGAATTTAGTCTATTGATTTCGCCAACAATTGAATCCAATCCACCGGACATAACTTTGATATTGAACTTATCAATTCGCGCGGAGAAATAAACAGCGTAGAACACTAATGGTTTGTAAATCTTAAACCAACCCACGCGGCAGCTACCAATAACATATGCCGTAGCATGTGCACGAGGGAATAAATATTTAATTTTACGGCAGGAATCAATATACCATTCAGGGACATTAGCGGCCCTTAGAGCTGTAACATCATCATCTTTCAATGGCTTACCGCCCTTGTTTTTACGGACGTATTCCATGAATTTGAAAGCTCTTGAAGAATCGACGCCCATTGAAATGAGGTAAGTCATAATATCGTCACGACATCCAATTACTTGATCTAAAGTCGCGATGCCGGATTTGAAATAATCCTGTGCGTTGTTATTCCAAACATCAGTACCATGGGATAGGCCAGAGACAATAAGAAGATCATTGAATTTCTTTGGTCTTACTTCAGTGATCAAACCCTGTACGAAATTTGTGCCGAATTCAGGCAAGGCTATAGCGCCCGTTTCAAAACCCAATGGATTAGTCTTCAAGCCTAAAGCCTCAGGGGTAGAGAATAAGGATAAAACCTTTGGATCGTTTACTGGAATGTCAGTAATATTCACATTTGTTCTGATTGCCATCATACGAAGGGCCATAGGGTCGACATGACCTAATAAATCCAGCTTTAAAAGACAGTCATGCATGGATGCGAATTCGTAATGAGTTGTAAGCCAGTCTGCGTTCAAATCGTCAGCCGGATGCTGGAAAGGCGTAAAATCAAAAATATCCATGTCAGCAGGAATGACAACAATGCCGCCTGGATGCTGACCAGTAGTTCGTTTAACACCAGTTGCTCTTGAAGCGATATATGTTACAAGCGCCTTGTTTTGATCTTCATCAGATTGATGCAAAACTTCACGGAAATAGGCTTTTGCAAAGCCGTAGACGTTCTTTGATTCAGCGCATGAAATTGTACCGGCTCTAATGACATGAGGAGCTGAGAGAGTCTCTCCTCTAGCTAGCATTTCATTCTCTTCTTTTGTAGATAAAAGCTCGCGAGCATAAGCGTGAGCACGCGACTGATAATCTGGCGGGAAATTCAAGTCTATATCAGGGACCTTTTCAGCTTTAAAACCTAAGAATGTTTCAAACGGAATATTCTGCCCGTCTGCTTCCATTACTTCTCCGCATTCTGGACAACGTTTTTCTGGCAAATCAAAACCTGATTTTATTTTTGGGTCAGTGCTCCACTCGAAATGCTTGCACTTATTGCAAAGATAGTGAGGAGGCAGAGGATTAACTTCTGTAATGCCGCCCATCGTTGCGGCGAAAGATGAGCCGACAGATCCACGGGAACCGACAATGTATGTGTCGTCATTTGCCTTCTTAATAATTAGATGTGCAATGTAATATGTGACACCATCCATCTTCACTATATAGCCAACCCAATTACTTTCCTTGGTATGGAAAGGCTTAAGATTGTTATATGCTGGAACCGTTTCAACCATTAGCTGATCAAATTCACAAATCATATCCGGCTGACAGA
>JAKSVD010000199.1 GCA_024408305.1 Bacilli bacterium
TATCGTTTAAGGCATCGAAGATTCTGATGATATCGATACCGTTTTTGATTGATTTCTCGACGAACTTCTCAACGACATCATCTGCATAGTGTCTATAACCGAGAATGTTCTGTCCTCTGAATAACATTTGAAGTTTTGTGTTCTTGCAAACCTTCTTGATCTTTCTGAGTCTTTCCCATGGATCTTCGTTTAAGAATCTTAAACAGGAGTCGAATGTTGCGCCTCCCCAAACTTCTAATGCATAATAGCCAACCTTATCGAGTTCGCTTAAAGCAAGCAAAACTTCATCGGTTGTCATACGCGTTGCAAAGAGAGACTGATGTCCGTCTCTTAAGGCTGTTTCTACAATTTTAACGCCCATAACTTTACCTTCCTTCTTTTGCTTTGGGCTTCATTTTTTCTAAAAAACCCAAAATCGGAGACATAATACCACAAATCTCTATATAAGAGATATACCCCAAACACAAAAATTGAAAGTGTCTTTCATTCGCGTACAATGTGAACGCTTACAGAAGATAAAGGTTGATTTATACCTATATTTCTATTTAATAGAACCATATGAAAGAATTTGGAATTTGTATCTGTGGATTTGGTATTGTTGGCTCTGGTACCTACGAAATCCTTCAAAAGCTTAACGCTTACGTAGTATCTATTTTTGATTTACCTACAAATAAAAGAGTCCCTGAAAATCTATTAGTTTCTAACCTTGATGACGTCATCAATGATAAGAGAATCGACTGCATCGTTGAATGCTTGGGACACGAAAAACTCCCATATGAATTGATCACTAGAGCCTTAAAAGCCGGTAAGAGTGTTGTAACTTCAAACAAAGAGACTGTCTCAAACCATTTTGAAGAATATGTGAGACTCTCAAAAGAGAATCACTGCCATTTCTTGTATGAAGCCTCTGTTGGTGGTGGTATGCCGGTTTTATCTACCCTTAAGGGTGTTAGACTCTATGAAGAGATACTTGGATTCTACGGAATCTTCAATGGAACTACAAACTTTGTCTTAGGCGAGATATTCGATAATAACAAGACGATGGATGAAGCGATCAAAGAAGCTCAGAGATTAGGCTTTGCTGAATCTGACCCAACTGATGACCTTGAAGGCAATGACTTGCTTAGAAAAGGCTATATCCTTGGCGCGCTTGCATTCGACCATTCTCTTGAGATGAAAAACATTGCTAGATGCGGAATCAAGAATCTATCTCAATCATTTATTGACGAAGTCAAACGCTCAGGCAAGATAATGAAGTTCCTCCTTATGGCCAACAAGGAAAGCGATGGAATCCATTACGCCATCGTTCCAACCTTAGTTTCTCCAAATTCACGATTCAATGTCGTTAAGAAGGAATATAACGCAGTGCTTTTCAAAACAAAGTATCACGAAGACTTGTTCATGTATGGCAAAGGCGCGGGCAAATACCCAACAGGTTCTGCAATTGTTGAAGATGTTGAACGCATTAGAGAAGGAGTGGATGACCTTAATTCACTCAGCTTCAGCGCAACTCCAACAATTCCGTTAATCGAAGCGGATTATCTCGTCGAAGACTGGGATGGAAGAATCTTCAGAAAACATATCATTGCTAAAGAGGAATTTGATTCCTATAAGCTAGTTGCTAGATTCGAAGACTACCTATAATAAACAACTAAAGTTGAGAGCCTCAATGGGCGGTTTAATAAAAAACCAATCAATAGGTTATTGGCCACTGATTGGTTATTCGCTATTTTTTCTTCTCTAAATAGAACATTTTTTCTCTTTCTATCTCTTCTTTTAATTCCGATTCTGATGGTAAGTATAATTTGTATTTAGAGGCAAAGAGTTG
>JAKSVD010000002.1 GCA_024408305.1 Bacilli bacterium
TGCCTGAGCGTCTGTAACTTCAAGCCACATAACAAATGTAATGCGTCTTGATTCGCCTGCTTTGAGTTCAGAACCTGTTCTATAGAAGACTGTCTCGTCATCCTGGAACTGAGTTGCATATCCACCGAAGATTGCATTTGTATCGTCTAATCCGACATATGCATCGTAGTTTTCTTTGCCGTTTTCATCATAATGTGACTTCACTTCTTTTTTGGCATAAATGTCATAAGCGTGTTCGTCTGATGTTGCAGCGTTATCGAAATATTTGACTCTTAATAAGTCAGCTAAATCATAGTTGACGTTAGATGGCTTTGTTGAGTCATCGATAAAGAATTTGGTGTTGTAGATTGCGTCTGTCTTTCCGAGGTTCTTAACGAAGAAGGTATATTTAAAGAAGTACATTCCTGTAACGTTACCATCACCATCAGTTCTGTCACCAACCTGGCCATTGGATTCCTTTGAGTCAATGTAGCTATCCTCATTGTGATCCATCATGTGCGCATACTGGTAAGGTGCATATTCAGGTGTAGCGTTAAGGGACATGAAAGTAGTTGAATCGTTCTCTTCCATTGCACTTAATAAGCCAAGAGTGACACCGTGGTTTTCCATCTTAACTGTGAAATTACCAATGCGTCTTCCTAACATTGCAAGGATGATTAAAGCGACAGCACCTAATGTGCCAACGCCTCCAGCAATTGCGGCGATCTTCTTTCTTCTCTTCTTTTTTACGTACGCTAAATCAATCATAGGTCCCCGTTTCAAAATAAACAAAAGCACCGGATTCCAACCTCTCTTCCGCAGGTGCAGTGCATTAGAGCAATTAGAGTGTCCCGTCCAAGACTCCGGCTCCCTAGTAATTAAAACGCTGCCTATCAAACAACGTTCTACACGGAACCATTGTCATCGGCAGCTGGCTGTCTAAGATCAATAGACCCTTTAGCTTTGCGTCACCAGATTACTCTGGGTTTGCTTTTGAACACGAATAGTATAAACCTGGTTACCACTATATACAACATATTTTAATATGTGTATCACTATAAAATAAAAGAGGGTCATTTACGACCCTCTCAAATGCGAACAGAATTAGTTGTTTGACCAAGTAACTGCGTAGAATGATGCAGACAATGTTAATGGATCGAAATCAGCTTCTGTGTTCGAAGCGTTGCTCTGAATACAATTCTTATCAGATCCTTCAAACCATGCAACAAAGTGAACTGTTGTGGTTTCATCTGCCTTAAGGCCGGAAGCAAGATGGTACTTGCTGCCTGTAGCACTTGATTTTGTGTCGCTTGATGTATATACAACATTTGCAGCTGCATCGATGAAATCGTCTGCATCATAATTAGCAACAGCAGGTGCTGTTTCACCCATTTTTACGTATTTAGTTGGGATGTTTTCGTTAGCAGTTGATGCCTGAGGTGCCCAAATTACAGTTTCATCGTCTGAGACCATAGCAAGTCTGAATGCCTTACCGATTTCTGTAGTACCAGATAATTTAGATTTTGTGCCAGTTGGATCAAAGAATAACTCATATTCACCAAATGCATCGGAATCGATTGTGAAATCAATGTCCCAAACTGCTGCAAAGCAAACATTATTCTTTGTTGTTCCATCATTGAAATAACCAGCTGGTGTTTTTGACTCAACCTTGTCTGTAACGTTGATATAGCCATCAACAGCTTTATTAGTTACTGAAGCAATGTGATACTCATCATTCATTGCGTCATAGCTGCAATCTCTTAAATATTCGAGATTGAATGTTTTTCCGGAGATGTAGTCACCTGTTTCTCCTTCAGCAGGAGCGTTGCCATCAGCTGTAACTGTATTAGGAGTTTTGATTCCAGAGATGCCCCTGATATTTGCGACAAGATCACCAGCTGTGTTGATAGCAGCGATATTTCCAACGCTAATAGCAGCTGACTGTGAAGCTGTGAACCATGCGACGGTTCCTGTAACTGATGCGATTCCTGAAACAGCTAAGAGAGCGATTGCAGGAAGAATGATTCTTGATTTTTTCATTTTGAATTGTCCTTTCGGGTAGTAATTATTGGGGCTACCCATAGTTATTGTGATTGCTAAGTTGTCCACTTGCACCTGTTCAACTTAAGCTCTGATAGTGAAGGATCTTTCGCTAAAACTTGTTGGACTCAAGGTCTAGAAAAAGGTTCTACAGCAAAAACTATACACATAATACGCGCATATGCAAGCATTATTTTGCGCGCACTCGCGTTTTATATAAAGAAATAATAAAAGAAAAGGAAGGTTTGTGCCTTCCTGTAGTTTTATTCGCCCTTCTGTAGGTCCTTCATTAACTCTGCTCTGAGTTTAGCTTTTTCTTCCTCAGAGAGATCGTTTAATGCTACCTTCTTCTTCTCATTTGCTTTCTTTGCGTATGTGATGAGCACCCATATGTTGACGATGAATAATGCTAACAACGGGAGTACAACTACAAGCAAGAATACATTTGGGTTCTGTTGGAAGTATCCAATGAATCCTGGAGCATATCCATTAACAATAATCTCATATTCATCTTTTGGCATGGTCACAATCATGACGATTGAAACAACCAAAAAGAACAGTGTCAACGCAATGTCAGCACCGAACAGTGTTCCATAAAGTACTTTTTTAGATGTTGGTAGATCTTTCATTGGGGCCTCTATCTTTGTGTAGTTTACATTCTATACCTAAAATTTCAAATAAAATCGTCAAAAATGATGTTTGACAAAACAATGTTTGCCCAATTTTATCTTTTTTAAATCAAAAACGTGTCACCCTGAGCAATACTAGCTAACTCACCGTTAATATAAATGTGGAAATTGCCGTCAACACTAAGCACCTTTACATTAACAGATTCGCTCTCGCCAGAAATGTTCCAGACTAAGTTATATCCATCGAGCGACTTGTAATATGCTCCTTCGAAAGAATCATCATCTACAACCGTCACCTCAAAATATAGCGATACAGTAGTAGGGTCAAGATACTTGTATCTTAATGATAGAGCACTATTCCCGCCAGAAAGTGTAACGAAATCTGTAGAATTAGCCCTGGTCTCAAAATATATACGTTCATCATTTGTTATCGATGAACTGATGTCATTTCCATTCTCGTCATTCCTAGTCATTTCTATAGTATCAACGCCCTGCGTTCGTATAATATGCGTCTCTGCCATTGTAGTAGTGTTGACCGCAATAATATGCGTTCTGCGTATTAAAGTTTCTCTTGCGACCACGTCGTCATCTAGGAGGTTAGAATTTTTGTCGCGCAAAGAGGTGGATTCGTCGATATAACCTATAGAAATACCAGTTGTAGATGAAAAGTTTGCGGTAGCATTCGTACCGTCTATTTGCAACAATACTGTGCCGCTAAAGGATGGAGCAACAGCAATTGCGATAATAGAATTTGTGTCATCCACTTCTCCACCTGGCGCAGCCAAAGCCACACCGTATGGATACACATATGTCTTACTTACGGTCTTGATCTCCTCATGAATAATGGAGTAATTAATCTTTTGGGCGTTTGCGGCAATATCAAGATAGAGCAAATATGCTCCAGTGCCACCATCAACAGATCCCAAAGCATATTCACCAAGATTCATAGGAATTTCAAAATAATACATGTATTTTGTTGTGGATAAATCGCTTCCTTGATTTTTAATCCATGACGTCTTAAAAATTGAGGAATAAGTACTTGGGATTGAAGACGGAGTGTTCAGTGATGCCCCTATTGTTTTATCCGCATTAATTACATATCCGATGGAATAAGAGTCGTCAGAATATTGGTAAATGTACGAGTGCCTAGGATCATTGTCCCCAAAAATTTCTTTAATTTCCTTGATCTCAACTATATTTTCACTCGAATCCCTCACTATATCATGCAAAGAGAAAAAACTGTTATTGCCAGAAAAATATGTCCCTGCAAAAAAGTTTATGAACCCCTTCTCTTTCAAATTGAAATCAATGCAGTCAGCCGGTAACTGATAATTACGATGAGGTTCTTCCTTGTTAACTCTTGCATATTGCGCTGTGACAAGATTGTTCATACTAATGCTTGAATTCATAAAATGCAATCCGTATACATAGGTACCGTCGGTAGACATTACCTTTCTTAAGGCTTCTTTTGAATCATTATACTTTTCAAAGGTGTTATTGGATGCGATTACATGCAAGCCCCCATCATCAACAGTATAAATAGAACGTATATTGCCGTTTCGATATGATGTAGTGTTAATATTATCCGATATCTCATATCGTGAAACACGTATGTCCCCCGTTCTCAAAGGAAACATAAATCTATCCGGAACGTCATGGCTACCAGCTACTACGTACCCTGTATTCGCTTCATGGACTTCAAAATTATTATCAGAAACTGTTCTCAAAGGAAAATATGTGACATTATTGCCTGTATAATCGACATAATCGTCACTAAATGACACACCCATGGAACGATTAAAACTTTGTAGAGATAGCGTAGCCTCGTTCGCCCTTGGTGTCCAGTTATTGTTTGTGCCGCTTAAATAAACAGTTTTGCCTTCAACTAAAGTTGTCACATTATTTGTTCCAATACTCCACGTATTCATCGGCATAGTTGAAACTACAAAACTGTAATTAGTAGTATTAGATCCAGTGTTTCTAACGTTTAAAAAATAGGTGATATTGCCAGCGACGGTATAAAGATGATTTTTACCATCAAGAGCCCAATATGTGTTAGCCGTGGTGCTTGATGTAACGCCGTTTCGAGCGTTGTTAATATTAAGATAATAATTCCTGTTGTTGTTAGTTATATAAAAGCGATACGCAGTGGTCTGATCAGTAGATTGTGTTGTCCTCGTAACATGAGTTCCGCCCGATAAATAAATATACTGCGGATTTTGAATTGTGTTGCTCTCGGAAGCGTTGGCAAAGACGAAAGAGCCATATTTTTCGTTGTAGTTGGTTTTATTATTAAGATATGTCCAAATGTAATTGTTAGTCGAATTAGTGCTAGTAATAGTCGTACCAGAAACATAATCGTTTCGAGCATACACATAATTAGTAGTTCTTGTTGCGGAACTAGAACGAATTGAATTTAGACGACTGTACATAGACTTCATATTAATCGAGCCGCCCCAAGCACTTTCACTTCCCTCGTTGCCACTATAAACATCGTCCTCGGTAGAAAGAGTTGGAGTATATATTGTAGTGTCAGACACGTTTAAAACGTTACGATAAGGAGCGGTGCAATAACCAACTAACGTATAGTCACTTAAATTTGTGGTGACAGAACTAAGAGGTGCCGTGCCAGATGCGACCGATATAGTAGATCCCGAAACTCCAATGCCAGATAAAGAGCCATTAACATAACCAGCGGCAACACCCAAAAGAGATTGATTCAGTTGCGTCTCTACAAAACAATCCTTTAAATAAACATTAGATACAGAAGGGGCGAATGATGAATACGTTCCAGCTCCATCATAATCCCCAATAACGCCAAACATACCGACAATATTTACGCCTGACAGTCCCTCAACGCTTAATGGTTTTTTCTCGATAAAACCAGGACCAAGTTTATTAGTAATTCTAAGATTTTTGATTGTGGATCCATTTCCATTAAAAACACCAATGAATGGATTGTTGGTTGTCCCAATAGGCGGAAGAACAAGGCCTGACATGTCGATTTCACAATCTTCTTCAAGTTCAAAATAATACTGTTTTATCTGTTGTGTCGTTTCATCTTTTTTGTTGAATTCCCCAAGATACTGAAGCCACGCAAGATTATATAAATGAATCGGAGAGTTTATAACATAAGGTTTTTCATCACTACCATCTCCGCTATGGAAATAAGATGCTGCAGTATAGCCATAACCGTCGTCAAAATCCACTTCGCCTGAACTTAAAAACCACGCAAACGAGGCGGAAATGAATGTCAAAAATGACGAAATCACAACTGAGGTTTTAAGAAATAGTTTTCTATCCATTTGTCAACCCCTCAATCTTGTTTATATAAAAACAGAAATCAGCTGAATATGTAATGTATGAATGACCATCAACAACGGTCATATCATCCCCAACACCAGAAGTAATATCGTTGCCTAAATTTGCAGAATAAATTGTCTCTATCGAAATCTCGTCATAATCGATGACAACATATACCCTGTCAGTGTTTGAAAACTGACATACCCTCGCTTTTTTATCGTCCACTAAATCCGTATAATCAGCATTTATAAAATTAGTCTTTCTTGATGAATAGGTAGTTAAATCAACGGAATAAAATGTTTCATTGATTGTTAGCTCCGTATTATTTAAACCATAAAAACAGACAATACTTGAAAGTGAATTTCCGGTTGCATGCAAGGAATAAATAGGATTGTCGTTTTCGTCTCTTTCAACAATACCTAAATATGAGTCTGAATACGTTTCAGCAGTAACCGAAATACTCATCTCGCTTTCCAAAACAATCTCCATCAGCAGTTGGTAACCTGAATTGATGATTGAATAGTAACCTAGTGTCTTACTGCTAATTGGGGTTTTGTCAAAATAATACTGTGTTTTCGTACCACTCATCTTTGAGCTGTATGGGTAGAAATTGACTTCCTTTACAACCTGATCCTTGATAACGGCAATGTTGCCAGCATCACCATCAGTAATCGGCCTAGTAGTAAACCAAGCAAGCGTAACTAAAGATAAGCCAACAACATTGGCCATCGTGAGTGAGATTAATGATACTAGCTTGCCTGTTTTCATTCTTACTGATTCGGCAGCTGGCAATCCTTCTAGGACCCTAATAGCTTTGCGTCACTAGATTACTCTAGTTTTGCTTTTAACGTGAATAATGTAGCGTATGTGTGCGTAAAAGGCAAGAAAAACAAAAATACTGAAAATCGTTCTAATAACTGAAAATTAGATATCTTTTTTGTAATTTTGTTCATTGTATTGACGAAGCTGGTATTTCCCTTGTTGATGAGGCTTCAGTGACTTCAACATAATCATTCAAATTACTGGTTTTGATAAATACTTGGTAAAAACCACTGTAATAGTTATATATCTTCAACGTTGTATTCGTATCTGCATAGCAATCAATCAAATATTTTCCAATATAAGTTGAACTTTCCCCTTCTTCAAATGCAACATATGAAACTTTAATTTTATATTGGAACGAAACAGCTAGTGTTTCAAAGAAAAAGTTTAATATAGTATTGTCAATAGTTTGAGGGTAATCTCTGTATCCGACCGTACCAAAAGTTCCACCAAAACCGTCCTTTGCCTTGAATTCAAAGTCAATATTTGTAACCCAAGTTTGATATCCGTTGTTTGATTGCCCCCCAAGGCACATAACATATGTATCAATTTTAAGCTGGTCCTCACGAGACATTTCTGTCGATCCATCTGATGCGTATCTTCCAAGAATTCTGCCCTCAGAATCTAGTGCACAGTAAGAGGCCTTTTTGATATATTCTTCGTTTAAATCTAGGGATATTGTGTTGGTTAATTGGATGATGCCATTACCATCAGATTCCGTACCCGTTTCCTTAATTTTCATGAATCCATCGCGTTTTTTGAATGTAGGTTCAACGATATCACTTGAGTAGCCAAGAATCTTTGCTTGAACATAGGTAAATGCAATTTTTCCCATCGCATCATCTCTCGAATCTAGAGGGTTTGCAGTGTTTTTAATAAATAGAACGATGGAGCTAGGACATCTTTCGTTTGCATAAAAATGGTCGCCAACATCTGTTTCATTGATCAAAGACACTTTATCACCAGCCGATCTTTCGCTATCTAACCCAATGATAGCAATTTGCTGCCCAAAAAGTTCTTGATAATAAAACTGGGCGCCGTCACCAACAACATCGATATTTTTAGAACGATAGCCTGACTCATAAACAATGGTTTCCTCGCCAATAAAGTAATTAACATCGTCTGCACCTTGAATTGGATCTCTGCTAATTAATGACAATCTCCATAGAGGGTTACCGCTATTAATATCAACCGAATATGTAAAGTTTGTATATTTTATGTCGGTTTCATCAATAACAACAAAATCAGCACTTTCAACGCCGTCAAACACTTCTTTGTACAACAACTTTGACTCAAAACTTCTTACGTCAACGTGAGGCATTAATCTATCTTTGTTTTCTTCAAAATCAAATTTATGTGTCAAGAAATTCTCTTCTGGAATATCATTATCGATTTCTTTGAATTCTGTTTTGTTTTGTACATTAGTTTTGACGGATGGAACAACAAGACCGGAATTTACGTCATTTACAAGAACTTCGACCTGATCCAATGTGTTGTTGTCGGAATTATAATTACCATAAACAAATGTGTGCGTATATGATGTTCCCCAGGCCGTGTACTGGTAACTGATATAAATCGAAAACTTATGGTACCCTTCTTGCAATTTCCTTTGAACAGGTTGAACTGTAAATGTGCATTCATAATATCTACCAGCCAAACTGGCTCCAGCAGATAAAGCCTCGCTTTTATACGTTATATCTAGTGGGATTTTTTTTTTATTGTTAAATATATAACCCGTAATATTCAAATCAGGTGCAAACCATTTTCTCTCTTGAGTCGTGAAGTTTGGTATTTTACATAGGACATCAAAATCATAGTTGTCATAGCCATTAATAACTTGTCTGTCGTAAGATTCTCCATAAAAATAGCAATTGTAATTTGGATCATCTGGATCATTGTTTTTGTAATAATATGCTGTCGGGGCTTCTTGTTTTGTCTCTGGGTTTACTATAAGTCCCTCGCCCGAACCGATCATGGATTCCGTAACATAACTTGGCTGAGTAGCCGGCATTTTAATTGCACCGTCATGAGAGTGATCATCGCCATCCAATTCGATGTACTCTCTATCTTCGTAGTAAACGTTATAGTCATGTCTGGCCTCTACATATTCTGGCGTAGCATAACCGATCGTGGAAAGCGAATAACCGTCCTGAAGGTCATACGTTGTACCAACAACGTTAGAAGAAGGTTTAACTGAACTTGAAAATGGTTCGATAATGTTTTGTGTTCCAGTCTTTATTTGCCTTTGAACTTTATCGCCATTATCATTGGCTTCCAAATTTTCAGTTTGGCGAACATTTCTAAGTACTAACTGCTGGTCGTTAATTGAGTCATATGTATTATCGAAATAATTAAAAACAGCCTGAGAGTTTAATGTAAATTGATAGTCATTACCTTGTCCAAACGAGCCTCCCAAAGAATCCTTTGTAGCCTTTCCGTAATATCCATAATTGTTAATTTGTTTATTCGTGGTAGAACCCATCAAAGTACAATCGTTAACATAGACATTGGTAAAGTTAGAAGCATCCTCAATGTGGCCTGCAATATACCCAAAATGAACAGCTGAATCATTGTGGAAATGACTTTCTGATGTCGTATATCTTCCATAAGACGTCTCTATCTCAAAATTTTTGAAATAAGCATTTGAGCAAGTTCCTTCATCAACATAACCAAAAATACCTATGTCAGAGAAAAATTTATCATCTTTTTTTGCAGATATTTTAAAACTTGAAATGGTAATATTGTTGCCGCTAATAACAGAATTGAATGGCAGATCTTCAGAACCTAATGGTGGCAACACTTCAGTTCCAGTACAGTCAAGAACAGTTGAAACCCCTCCATTAGATGGATCATATTTTCCGTTCGAATAATTATAGACTTGAATCTTGCCGTCTCCATTAATGTCCGCACCAAAAGAGAAATGATACTTTTTCTCCGCAAATCCAGGGAGATTATAATGGAGGAGAACCATATTTTCGTAATGTTTTGGTCTGGTAATGGTAAATGGATCATCTTCTGAACCATCTCCAGAATGGAAATATTTTTGAAGGACGGACCCCGTTAATCCGTCCGCAGGAACATCAATGTTGTCCTGTGAAATGAACCAAGCTGCAGCAAAACCGCTAGAAAGCAAAAGCCCAAAAGAACAGATGGATGAGACTATCAATGCAAACTTAGATTTATTAAAAGTCATTAGTTTGCCTCCCCCGCAAATTCAAAACGCACAATATCGCAGTCAAAGGAAATTGCTGTACCTTCTAAATTATCTGCAGTAATTTGTCCGACATCTGAATTGTCAAAATAATAGTCAACTAAAGTTTCATCATAAAAATATTCAATGTAGAGAACGGTGATTTTATCATCTGCCGTTTCATCTATATCGAGATTTCTCAAATGAATTGTTTTATCGATCGCTTTGGTTCCGACTCCATCAGACACAGTCACATAGCTAAATGAAGTATCAATAGTGTCGAAGATATCAAATGCAGAATCATAAATTGTCGATGCTGAAGTTTCATCTAATGCACCGGCAATAGAGTCGTGTTTCAGGAAGTATTTAAAACCAATGATATTGGACATGTTGTTACACACGTGATCATTAGAATCGGTAAAGTCTCCATTTGAAGGAATGTCAACATTGAAGGTGGTATCAGAAGATGTGTCACCCTTGGATATAATTTCCATTCTTAAAATCTTGTTATTGTGAACATTTCTATCCTTAATAAAAGTATCGTATTGAGGAAGCGCAAAACGATCACCGGTCTTTTCTTTATCAACTGCAATTCTTCCCGAACGGTTATCTTCATCGTATTCGTAAAGTTCAAAATCAACGTCCAGTGGGTCGTCTGATATCGCAGTAATCTGGCCCATTGAATTATCCGCTCTTTGATTTGCAGTAAACCATGCGAATGTAAGCATGCCTAAACAAACGACATTCATCGCTAGTAAACTGGACAAGGCTGCTACAACACTCTTTTTCATCTTAAGTAATTACCGGCAGCTGGCTATCCAATTTGGACCCTTTTAGCTTTGCGTCACCAGATTGCTCTGGCTTTGCTTTTTCACGCGTAGTATATACACGTACATGTGCTATATCAAGAAAAAAGAAACCGGCCCCTTTCTTTTAGAAACGTCCAAAATTATCTTTAATATGCAAAATCTCCACAAATTCGACATATATCAAATAAAAACGAGGCTTCTTAACCTCGTAATTATTTTTTTACAAATGGTGTTCCAGGCATCGGTTGAGCCGGTCTTCTGATCAATTTTAAGCACTCGTCCTGAGGGGCAGGCTTGGAATAAATATAGCCCTGAACGTACTGAATTCCACATATCTTTAAGGTGTCCGCAACAAGCTTTGAATCCACCCTTTCGAAGATGACTCTCTTGCCTAAATCACGGCAAATATCCACTAAATGTCTTAAGAGCTTTCTAGATTTTTCATCAAGTCCATTTTCGGTTACGAAATAAATGCCATCCATCTTAACAGTATCAAAAGCAACACGTCTTAAGATATCCAAAGATGAAGGACCCTTGCCAAAGTCATCTAGAGCCACTTTTGCGCCGAGTTTGTGGATATTATCGACTGCTTCTAAAACAGCCTTCTCTGAGCTTAAAAACGCTGCTTCTGAGAGTTCGAACTCTATTAATGATGGTTCAATTTCATTCTCTTCGAGAATCTTCTTATATTCATCAATCCAATCGGATTTCAAAAGGTGCCTTGATGAAACGTTAACGGAAATTGGGAGCGGTCTAATTCCACTTCTCTTTTGGTCTACGAGAACGTTGATTGCATTCTTGAATACAAGGATATCAACGTCATTGATAAGCCCACTCTTTTCAAGCATTGGAATTGTATCAACTGGGGACAATATACCCTTGGTTGGATCGTTCCATCTAAATAGGCCTTCTAAGCCGACCCAGGTATTGTTGATGAGGTCTTTCTTTGCCTGATAAACGACTTGGTAATGTCCGTCGAATAACGCCTTCTTGGCATTCTGCTCGAATGCGGATTCATTTAACTCATGGAGCATCATCTCATCCTTATATTGGACAATGGTGTCGGTTAAATATGTCTTATCTATATGTTGTTGCGCGATATGTGCGCGGGAGATAGCAGCCTGGAAGTCCGTGATTTCCTTGCCTGGATAATAGACTCCAACTATAACCTCTGCTTTTAGGTCATAATGGACTGAAATATATTGTTCGATTGAGATTTGAATGGATTTAACTCGACGAACGATTTCTTCATAGCTATCTTCGTGCATTAAAGCGACGAATCTATCGCCATAGAATCTAACCACTACTTCTGAATCATCAACCATTCCGGCAAGGATAGTCTTATATAATCCAAGGATGAGCATATCGGATTTTTCTTTTCCGATAGTCTCAAGGATGTATTTGTATCTTACGACATTGAATTCGAGAACAGCGACGTTACTTCTTCCCTCAACAATCTTTGGTCCATCTATCAAGAATCTCTCGTAGTTGATGGATCCTGTCCACTGATCGATATATTCAGCGTTGAGGAGCAACACTTTGCGGTGTCCAGACAAAGCGCATGCAAGTGCGAACAAGATGCCGGAAACGAAAAGCAATGCGGTTGTTATAACCATCGTTATGAATATTTCGGTGGATGTTGTTGATAACGACGGATTCAAGATAAAGAAACGAGATAGAGCGAAGACCGAGAATGCTAAAAGCGTTGCGGCTCCAAGGGCTGCAAGGATTCCCCATTTTGCGCGCTTTGCAGCGATTTCGTCTTTATATAAGCGAGGTTTTGCAATCTTTTTGCGTTCTTCTTCAACTGAAACTCCACCACTATTGGTGAATTTAGCGACGAGTTTTCCGTCTAAATATGCTTCTTTCTTTGTTTTGCCTTTTGCTAAACGAAGTGACTTATCCGCTCTTTCAAGGAGCAAGGAGAATTCCGCTCCTGAATAGGTCATCATAGAAATGCCACAACAGCAGGAAATAACAATATTTTTGTGTCCTGCCTTGACGTTTAACTGCGTTGCAAGAGTCTTTTTAGCGTATTCGACTAAATCGAGCTCTGTGACGTCATCAATGAAGATAACGAATTCATCTCCACCGAATCTTCCCAAGATTGCATCAGGGGCTATTTCACGCAATTTATTGGCAAATCCCCTTAAACATTCATCGCCGATTCTATGTCCGAAGTCATCATTGATCTTTTTGAAGTTGTTGACATCGATTAAAAGGAATCCACATTTAGAGAATGGGTCATGCTTTTTGATACGATTGTTAACCGTTCTGATAAAGTGTGATCTAGCAGTTAAGCCAGTTAATGAGTCAACAGAATGGATACCGGTGCCCAACGCACGGGAATCGAGTTCAGTAACGATGATTCTCATGATATCTGGGAATTGAGGCATCCAGATAAATGTGAGAATAAGAGCGCCGTTCTTATCTGTATATGGATACATCGCTACATGGTTCTCTTTAGCGTTTACGAATGACTGGATGACGTGAAATGAGTAATTCTCGTCTAAAGAAGAGAATGGTTCACCCGTCATATAGCGGGTAAAGAACGTTTCAAAAGACATCGTGTTATTGCCTCTTATTGAGGATGACACGACGGTCTTTGAGCGGACGTCTATTTCCACTCGAAGAATTGAATCGCCTTCTTTTGCCATGTATTTTCTTCTCCTTAACGACCAAAACCCCTACCAAAAGATAAGGGTTCTGTTTGGATTATTTTAAGATTGCCTGCTTTGATGACGCTGTCTTAAGAAGAGACAAGAATTCATCAATGACAAGTGGTTTGAAGAAGTACCAACCTTCAAAGTTGTTGATGCCTTCTTCGTCGAATACGACGTTGACCTGTTCGCGTCTTTCAATACCAACAAGTGTGACCTTGAAGTTGAATGTCTTTGCAAGAGCAATGAGTGATTTGACTTCGTTGAGTCTATTTGGGTTGCTATCGATTTCCATGACAAGGGTTCTAGCAAGCTTAACTTCAGTGAATCCGAGCTTAGCAAGCTGTTCGATTGAAATGTCCTTACCTGTGTAGTTATCGCAGACGAGGCTGATGTTGAGGTCTCTGATCTTGCGTGATGCTTCTCTAATAACTTCGACATTTGCGGCGATATCAGCTTCATTAAGCTCGAAGTTGATGAATCCCTTAGCGAAGTTGTATTCGAGAATTGCAGCCTGCATATCATTCAAGAACTGGTCATTCTGGAAGTAGATAGAGTCAACGTTGAGGGAGATTCTATCAAGGAAGCCGGATCTGAAGATTGTAGCGCCGTAAGTCTTATAGAGGTTACCGATCTGCTCGATCATGATGTTTGTGAAGCGACCCATTGATGAGTGCTTTGATGCGATTGGAATGAATTCGCCTGCATCGAAGAATGAATTGGTGAGTTCATCGTTAAGTCTAAGCAAGACTTCACCACCATTGATAACGCCAGAAGCCTTTGAGACGATTGGCTGGATACGGATATCGAAGTTCTTGTTTTCGAAGGCCTTAGCAAGGAGAGAATAAATATATGCTTCTCTATATGCTGGTCTAACGATGTTAGCGTCGATGAGGTGTAACTGGTTGTCGCCTCTTGTGTTATTTGAATTGAAGTAGACTTCGACGTGTCTTAAGAAGTCGAATGATGACGCGAATGTCATTGGATATGAGAAGACACGGTATGACTTCTCGATCTTGAATCCCTGATATTCGTCATTGAATTTATCTTTAAGAGCCTTTTCGACTTTTTCGATGCTTCTGAAGATATCGGTTCTTGTGATTTCATTTAAGAGGATTGCAATTGTTGATGCGTTATATGAGAAGACCTCATCATGTGTAACGCCTGTAGAAGCAATGACATCGCCTAATTCTCTTAAGAACTGGTTAGTGACTGGTTCGCCTAAGACGCTGACCATGTTGCGGAAATTAGCGAGGTTCAAGAGAACGAGGTTACCCTTGAGGTTGTAATTCCACTTATCTGCCATTCTCATAGCAAGTGAATATGGGGTTGCAAGTTTTGTTTCGGAGTCATAACGCTCTCTTGCAAGGTTTCTTCTATCGGTTGGCTCTAAGAAGAGTGTTGCATCAACCTTGTTTTCTCTGTTTGAGAGAATGGTGTGATATGCATAGTTCTTGTTATCGATAACGCATCTCTTCTTCTTGCCGTGGCGGATTGGGCAGTCAGCGCATGGAGCATCTAAACCATAGATTGCCTTATAGCACTTCTCTCCATCTTTGCCCTTTGTTGCTGAGCATAAGCCACGTGAGTGTGATAAGAGTGTGTATGTATTCTTGTTGATGGTATACATCTGATATGCACTGTAGAGGAGCAATGAATCGAGCTGAGCGGCTGATCCTTCGATTGTGCCTCTTGAGTGTAATTCCTTTAAGGATGATGCGAATAAGTTAGAGAAGACGACAAGGGATTCTCTTGAATATGCATCAAGGACTAATTTCTTTGTGAAGTTAACGAAGATCAATGCGGCATAGACCTGTCCATTTGAATAGACGAGTGACATATGGCCTGAAACGATTCCATAGATGTCTAAGTATTTGCCTAAGTTGGATGTTATGTTCTCTCTATTGAAGAATGTGAGTGATCCATCCTTATCAGCGACTTTAGCGAGTTCTTCGATGATTGCTGCTCCATCATTTCTCAAAACGATGTGCTTGCCTTCGATTGTGCAGTGATCAGCGATCTGTGAGACCTCACCTGTTGATGAATTCTTTGCTAAGACTGCAACGCCTTCGAATCCAAGGAAGTCTGAGATTGATGTTGCACAAGCGATGACTTCTTCTCTATATGCTTCAACATTACCCTTCTTGGTGAATGCTGTGTTCATTCTTTCGATGATTTCGCCGACTGCATTGATTCTCTGTGCCTCTGTTACCAATGCATCCTTATCAAGGCTTCTCTCTGGGAGATAGACGTTGATGTCCTGGCCTCTTCTTTCAGCGTATCTTAAGTCAGAAACGATTGTTTCAACTGATGAATATGGATAGACAGACATTGAGACCTTTAATGGAAGGACGTCTGTGGACTTCTCTCCGAATCTTGCGATGGTTGATTTATGGACGACGTATCTTAATTTGCTTTCCACAATTGAGATAGAGTCGATGTTTGACATGAAAGCGATGAATGAATAGTCGGTATCCTGAGATACGACTGGTGCATTGTCAGCGAAGACTTCATTGATGACGTCAAGTAAGCGAGCCATGTCAGCGTGTGATGGGTTTGCCTCTGTTGTGTCATAAATGAATGAGACCATAGCGTTTCTAAATGACTTAGAGACATTGACCATTGCAGGGATTGAAGCGAAGAATGATTCCTTAGCAATTGTCTTGCCGCCGAACGATGGATCCTTCTCTAATCCGATTTCTGACATATCCGCAACAGCAGACATCATGACGATGGTGTTGTATTTGCCGTTGATCTTTGCGATTGCGTCATTAAGCTGGCTGAATTCTCCTCCAGGTGCGTCTACTGGATATTGCTCTAAGTTGTATTTATTCTTTGAGACCTTATCCATGTTCTCTGCAGTTCTCTCAAACAATGGCTTCACGACGCCTTGGCGGATTGTCTTGACGTAAAAATACGCTGAGCCTGCAGAAAGACCGATGAACATCAAGGCGAGGATGCCTAATATAAGCGTTACGATCTTGTTACCTGTGATTCCTCCGACGATGATAAGCACAAGTAAGATGACTCCGCCGACTCCGCCGGAAATGAATTCGACGAGTCTTAGGTACTTTACCTTCTGTGAGATGTTTAATTTGCTACTTGCTTCCATGAGTTTTCCTCCTGATTGTCGTTAATGATAAAAGCGGCACACTATTGTTGCCGCTATGATAACTGCATTACCAATTAGCGACATTCGGTAACTGGCTATCTATTTCTAGACCCTCTAGCTTTGCGTCCCTAGATTGCTCTAGGTTTGCTTTTGGACTTTGATATTTTACGTTGTCATACGTATGTGTGCAATAAATTTTGCGTGTGCATACCGTATGAACATTTAGGTTAGAGCCTATTCACATTCGTTTTCTTTCTTTCTCAATTGTTTTCTGTATCGGTAATATTTGTCGATTGAGATGTCCAAAAACTCGGAAACATCCCTATAAGTGGCCCTACCACTTTTTACCAATTCCTCAAATTCCCTAAATCTTTTTTCATCAACCTCTATTGGTTTGCGGCCTAGATACTTCTTTTCTAATTTAGCCTTATCCCTGCCATGTTTTAGCACTGTATTCTTGTATAGTGATGACTTCTGATACATTTTTCTTAGCAAAGAGAACGTTGTTTGTCTATTTTCGTCATCAATAATTTCACCTGAATAAAAGACATCGTTTCCTTTTGCTAATTCATCGAGGATACGCTTGATGATGGTTGGAATGTTATCAGTTGAGCTATCATCAATATCCACGGTCTTCTTTTCTTCATGTGGCAGGACAATTAATTTGTCACCCGAATATCTTGTCTTAACCCTCATTAGATATTCAAGCGGGTTCATGTAGTCCATACCAACACTTTCAAGCATTTCCCAATAATCTTCACGATTCTCTTGTGGAACTCTTTCAGAAATGAAGACAGGAAGGACATTCTCTCTTACATAGACCTCTTTCCTTAGATCAAGGTTTAACCCAGGAATGCCTGCAAAACACTTAGGATCTACAATATCGATAACGCTGAAATTTGGTTTAAAAATATACTTAAAAGTACCATCCTCGTTCTCTATATGGGTGATGGAGGAAAGTCTATATATGATATTTTCATGTTCTACGCAAATAGAAGCGTTGGTGACAACACTATTCATCTTTCATGCCTCCAATTAATTTTTCATATGAGCTAAGAAGTATCTTCTCATATCTGTGTTTCAACATCGTTTTATAAAAACTTTTTTGAATATCGCTAATGCATGATATTCCATCAATGAAGTTATAGATACGATCCATATTTAACCTATCCATAACCCACTTTAATTGTTCATTACACTTTTCAAATGATAAGGAAGATATTACCTCATAATAAGAACTCTTCTTGCCGTTGATCTTAATCTGAGAAGTCGGATATTTGTACACTCTATCGTTTATCTCTTCTTCGTTAGACAAAACATATAGCATCTCGTTTTCATCAACCATTTGTGGATATAAACATGACCCATTATCAAAGACCGGCGCCAAAGAATAAGAATTCCCCTTTTTGATAAAACCCCAATTTGCACCATGCCTATCGAAATTTCCGATCAAAGCGTCGACAATAAATACCCTGAAAAAGATATCTATTGCCTCCTCGACATCAGTGATTTTTATGTTCCTTTTGAGCAAAACAAGGATATCTTCATAAGAATACTGATAATGTTCAACATCAGTTTCGATGGTTGATTCTCCTACTGCATTGAAGGGAATGAAGAAGGTATCGTCTAGAACAAAATCACGGCAGGCAACAACGTTTTCACCTTTATAAGTGCCTAGTTGAGTTTCGTGGACGTCAATGCCGATTAATTCAAAAATATGGCTACCAATATATTCCGAAATATGATTGTTTCTTCTCCCGAACTGAGTGCGGCTTTGAATTTTTAGCATGTATTTAACGCCATTATTTACGATACCGATTTTACGTTCGGAACCACCATACCTGATGCCGCTTAATCTACAAGATGAGTAATCAATAACCATAGCATACCCTCCTTCACAATATGCTATATTCGACAAATTATATTTGCAATAGGTTATCTTTTATTTTTGCAAATGGACATAAATGGATACACGCAACACTTGAAGTGCTATAGTGTTTTCATGAATATTGAGCTTCCATTTGAAAGAATACCTGCATCAGAAAATCCACTATCTGCGGATGTTATCGTCATAAAGCAAGGCGGAACTGCTTATATTTTTGATGTTGGCGAGTCGGATGAAGCATATGACTACATAAATCAAATCGAAGAGAAAAAGGTTGTTATCCTTTCACATTTCCATAGAGACCACTGCTTCAATCTTTCCCGCCTCAAAGTGGATGAAATTTATGGAGGAAAGGAAACCATTAAACACACCAAAACCGGAGTGATTGTTAGAAGTGAAATTTCCTTATCGGATGACATAAGATTGATCCCGCTCCCCTCATCACACTGTAAAGGATGTATAGCTTTGCTATATAAAGACTTCCTGTTCGTTGGCGATGCCTTATATCCAGGCATCGAAAAAGGCAATGAGAAATTCAATCCTCAGATCATGGATAACACGATTAAAACGCTTGAAAACATAGACTTCAAATATTTCTGTATCAGCCACAGAAAACTCTTCGTAAACCCAAAAGAGGCCATCATGAGATGGCTGTCTTTCACACGCGAACATATTTAATTTGTAATTTTTTATTCTCATTCACGGTAAAGATAGTACATAATATTCTTATGATATTTGGAACACTTGCAATCATTGCTACTTTAGGCCTAAAAGTATTACACATGTTAGTAGGCCACTATAGACTACCATTAGGATGCGCAGTACTTCTTGGCATCGCAATCATCGAGGCCATCATCGAAGTGTGTGGTAAAAAGGGCTGGGTCAAATTCCTCGCAATTGGAATCACATCACTTGCAATCCTCGTTGTTGGATATTTTGCTATCTACCAGGGTCTTGGCTGGATTCCATTAGCCTAACTTAACATTGATGAATAACGCGCCAGAAGGTGCGTTTTTTTATCTCATAACAAAAGACCACCGATTGCTCGATGGTCGTAATTGTTAGGCTCTAGTTGCAACAGCGTTATAGATGTCATCTCCATAGCAACCCGAAACATGAATCGTTAAGGTGTCATTGTCCGGATTCCATGTAAAGACGTTCTCGTCATCGTCGTAATTAGCGAAATTGCTGACTGTTAGCTTATGAGTCTTTTCATCATAAGTGAACGTAAATGCATAGCCATTCCATGTGCCATTACCGTTCTCCTCGATAACAAGGCTTACTGTGCTTGTGGTCCAATTGCCCGCGAATGATTTTGTTGGAGTTGATGGGGTGCTACCTCCGACTCTACTTAACACATCCGTGCAGCCGGTCTCGTAATATTCATCCCAAAGAACGATCTCCACAGTATCTGAACCTGCATTGTATTTGAAGTAATTATCCTCACCGTCAAATACAGTATGCGGATTGATCTTTCCGATGCCAGTTGACTCGTCATAAGTGAATGTAAGCTTATGCGTTCCATTCCATGTCGCATTGCCATTGGCCTCTAATACCAACGTGTTAGATCCATGTGTCCACGTTCCAACATACTTAGGTGTTTCAGCTGGAGCTTCCTTGATTGTGATATCTAAAGTCTTAGGAGTGCACAATCCAGTAGATGTTGAGAAAGTAATTGTGACAGTTCCTGCCTTTAGCGCCTCACCATACCAAACACCGCCGTCATTATAGACGCGCATGAGGGTCTCATCGCTTGATGCGACTGAGAATAACTGATCGGCCTCAACAGGCTTCAGATTGGCTGTAAATGTTGTAATTTTGCCAACAGACATATTAATGCCTTCGCTGGATTTAATAGTATCGAATGATGTTGCGTCTGGCTTAACGCAGGTAACCACTACATCTTTAGCCTCACCAGTGGATTTTCTCTTAATGGTTAAAGTTGCCTGTCCTTCGCTTAAGGCATAATAGGTTGTATCAGTATCCTTCTTCTTTCCGATGATTGATGTATCGGAGGAGGAGACAATCTCAAAGTTTTCCTGGAGATAATCAACCGCATAGGTCTGAGAAGGTTCTCTAGCCTCGAACTGAATGTAATTTCCAACTAGTGCGACGTTATCTTCTTTTGAACCATACGTTCTAACGAAGTTCTGGTAATTGCTTGTCAGATGGAAATCAGACACTCCAACAGGGAGTTCCTTAGCCTTCGCGTCATGTTTGACATCAATTGAATATTCGTATGTATATCTGATGCCTTCAAAATCAGGATTGAAATATGCGGTATCCTTAAACTTAAGGTCAAGCAATTCACCCTGAGGATTGATGGTTGCCTCTAATGAGCCCTTATATGAATACTGATATCCATTCTCCTCGTGGCTGTACTTAATCTTGATAAGATCATCTTCAACAACCCCAGTGTATGATTTCGTGCCATTCCATTTCGATGGCTGTTCGACATATTTAAAAATCTCTTCAAATTCGCTGATTTCTCTAGCAATGCTCAGATATGTATCGTTTATTGATCCACCCGCTTTGCTATATTCATCACGGTAATCATATGTTGAGTAGGTATGGTCTAATTCATAGAACTTATCCCCTTCAATTCCCTTAAAGCCTGCAATTGGAGCTGATTTTCCACTTGCGCTGTCGGAATGGGTGCCTGTATATGCAACGTTTCCATCTTCCCCATAAACATATTGCTTTATCTCTTCGGTTACATTATTTAAAGAGGAATCTTCTTTGTATGTTGTGTACTTATAGTTATAGGTATATCCACTTATGTTGGTGGTCTTCTCGTTGCTATCTTCAAGTAGCTTCTTTCCATCTTCCCAAGTACTTGGAGCGACAATTGGTTCTTTAACAGTGACCTCAAAAGAGGCTGATGCACCTCCACCATCTGCGGCTGTGATTGTGATTGTTGCCTTACCTGGAGCGTATGCATTAAGAGTCGTTCTAGATACATCCGCAACGCTCGGATTGCTTGATGAATAGGTAACCTTTGTGTTATCAGCGTTTTCTGGAGAAACACTAACACTTAATCTAACGGATTCATTTACCTCCATGACAGTTGGGGCATTATCAACAACGATGGATGAAACGTAAATAATCTGCTTCTCAGAAGATGAGCTAGATTGAATGGATTCACTTGATACAGCGCTTGAAACGGATGATTCTACCTTGCTTTCTTCCTTAGATACTTGGCTAGAAGCCTCGCTATTTAAGCTAGATTCGCTAGGAGTTGGGGAGCTGCTTTCAGCTGGAGTGGTTGGTTTACCGTTACAAGAGGCTAAGACCAATGTTGCAGATACCAATAGTAAATATCTCTTATTCATATTACTTAACCCTTTCATAGGTGACGCCATCACCAACTAATGTGTCGGTTGTAGCGTCGTATCTTAATTCGATTCTGGCGATGATTGGTGATGCATCAAGAATGATTGTGAAACCATCGTATTGGACACCTCCAAAATAATCGACCTTCTTATCGACGAAATATGCGACTGCCGTACAATATTCATCGATTGTGACAACTGCCTTACCATTGGTCCATTTGCCTAAGAATGGTTCTCCCTTAATTGATGGGACCTCAACGTTTCCGTTATTAGGGGTTGCTAAATATTCAGCCGAATCAGAATTAACATCGTAACCGGTAAGCGTACCATCATCCTGGAGAGTGAATATCTCGTCCTCATATCCTCCAAGCGCAGCGCGGTAATTGCCTTGGTATTCGCCTAAGAACACATACTTGCCATTGAATCTATATTTGTATTCCGAATACGATCCATCCTTGCGTAACCAATAGAATGAATCCTCGGTGAATTTCCAGGTACCTGACTGGATCTTTGATTCGTAATACTGGCAGATAACGGTGTAATCGCCCACCAATGGATCAAGGTCTGCATATCCGCAGTAGATCGATAAATCACTATTGATTGGAGCATACCATCTCCACATGATTGTGGCGTTATCATCGTAATATAGACCATGGAATGAGAATCCTTTTCTCTTTGGAGCCTGATAATAGAAATTAATCTGTGCAGAAATTGATGAATAATTACCCGCATCGATGGTGTATTCGTTTCCCTTTTCTCCACCGAAGTTAGGATTTACTTTGAGTTTGACCTTGTATTCAGGATTTTCTTTATTTAGAACAGGCTTTCCATCCTTAAAATTCCAGGAATTTGTGGAGAAACCGATTCTCTTTAACAACTCTTCTGATACTTCTACCTTATTGTCTGCCGTATTCTTAACATCGCCCTTGATTGTGCCATATGTTGCATAATTCTCGTACATAGCGCATCCGGCAATGTCCAAATCGCTTTCATATAAATCGCTTGCAATGAATCCAGCGATATCACCTGAATACGACTTGTAGATAGATGATTTTGCAATTGTGCCATCAATATGGTTGACCTTTGCATAGTTTCCAATCAATGCGGATTCGTTCTTTGTGAATCCTGCGATACCTCCAACATAAGCTGTATCTTCTTCGAATGATGCAAGCGTGTCTGATTCCACATAGCAGTTAACAATGGATGTGTAATATGACATAGACGCGCCAATGCCACCAACATATAATCCGCCTTCGATATCTCCGACGAATGAGCAGTTATTGACCGCCATCAATCCGGTGTAATATCCAGTATCCATAACCGCAACGATTCCACCTTCTGCATCAACGACATCTGTTGCGTCTTCTAGATTAACAATGATGTCGCCAGTGACTGAGCAGTTCCTGATGTCCGTGTAATACATTCCATCATCATCTTGAGTTGAATCAAAATACGATGCTATGCCGCCTGCGTATAAATAAGATTTCTCGTTCTGGACTGTGACAACTTCGAATTTATTATAATTGACATGAACGTTCTGCACGCTGGAATTAGATGCGTATGCAACCGCACCACCTATTCCGTAGCTTGTTGATTTTCCTAAGACCTGCATATCAATTGTCATCTCAAGATTGAGGTTTGCGATCTTGCCCTTCTCCATCTGACCGATGAATCCGTAGAAGATCTGTGTCTTGCTAGATCTTGTGATTTCCAATCCCTTGATTGTGTGACCTGCACCATTAAAAACGCCTTTAAACGATTCTTCCCCGGCACATACAGGAGTCCACTCTCCTTTGAATTCAATGTCGTTCTCTAACTGATAATGAACATTAGGCAAGGTGACCGTGTTGTTCATGAATTCGAGCAAATCATCTTTGGTTTTGATGAGATATGGTTTTATTGGTGTTCCGTTACCTGGGAGGTCTGCATTACCGATGACATCATCGTCATCATAAATCTGCTCAGACTTTGAATTAGACATTTCAGAGAAGTCGTTGACCTTTGAACTGTCTTTATCGTTTCCTGAGCCACCACAACCTGCAAGGATTGAAGTGATTGATAATAATGCAATCAATGTTGATTTCTTTTTCATAAGTTATATCCCCTAACTTACGTTCGACTAACGTATACGCGTAATATTAATACTAATTAGAAAAAAACTAACTCAATAATTTGACTTTTTGTATTTTGAACATTTTTAAAGATAATCCTTACAAAATAGCAAAATAATATTTGAACTTATTAAAGTTCGTGGTTATAGTAATGCTCCACGAGCAAGATAGCTTCTCCCCAAAAGGATAGGCATTCGAGTTCGTGAAGAAACCATCTTACCGGTGGCCAAGCGAGAAATCTCTTGGTGAATCATGATACATCGCGCCAAAGCTGGGTTAACTGGCCAAGGGTGATGAGGATTGATTTCCAGTAGCAATGTTCTTAAAACGAGTCTACTCCTCTCTCCGAAGATTTCGGGTCAGGACAAGGGAAACGATAAGAACCCAACTTGCTACGAGTAGGAACTGGACCTTCAAGTTCACTTGGGGATCCTGTTCGAAACCCGGACCCCACCGGATGGCGCCTCTAACAAGAGGTCTCACCCCAAAGAGAGCCCACGATCTTCGAGAGGAGAAACAGGCGCAAGGTGAGCAGCCATTCTGAATGCTGGCTCCTCAATTAAACCCGAAAGGGACTTGAGAAAGACGCTTCTCCAGAATGAGCACCGACCAGAGCACGCTCCAGCAATACAATGCAGGAGGCGGAACGGATAAACCTATCCTCCCACCCGAGAGAATACGACCCGTAACCCGCAGCGATGACGACTTCCCTAAACCCCTTGCCCATCGACGGTAAGAGGCCAAGGTTGTCCGAGCATAGTCCTCTGACCTAAGGAGAGCAGACGGAAGTTTGCCAAGGCACGAGTCGAAGCGACCCCACACTGGTGAAGGAAGCGAGTCCCGTGAATGCGCAGTGACCCATTGCGATCTAGAATACCGTAAGGACATCTAGAGGACATTGGCAGCCAATCCTTATGACGGTGTTAGAGCGGTCTTGCTACCGCACAGACTGATGAACAGGCGAACCGCAAGGTAAGCTAGGCGAATCAGCCCAAGGTGACTTGGAACAAATTAACAAAAACCAAGCAAGCCAAGAAGATGGTGGAAAATCCTTTATAGAGAAGGCAGCTACGGCTGTCTTTTTCTTATAGTTGTATAAATCACCGCAAATTGGGCGCGAATAAGACCTATAGAGAATGATCAGCAAAACAAATGTACATAAACGTTTTAAGTGATTACACCTCTCTAATAGCTCATATTGCAAAAGAAAAAGCCCTCGGTAACCGAAGGCCAATCTTCTCGGATTTGCTTATTCCTTGATTTCTGCTTCAACAACTGGTGCTGAGTAGCCTGGAAGCTGATCTTCTGGCATGATGAGCATCAAGATACCTGCAACAAGGACAACGCCTGTTGAAAGAGCACCTGTGACGATAGCCATGATAGCCCACTTCTTGACTTCTGCTTTGTTCTTAGCAACTGCGTAGCCTACTTTGATCTTCTTGAGTAAGACAAGGGCAACGATGCAAAGGACGAGCCAGAAAACCATCTCAAAGATTGAAACAACGAGTGCTCCGACTGCAGCGATCATTTCTGGGTCATCTCCGGCCAAGCCTGCTCCAGCTATTGCAACAAATGTGCTGATTGGAACGATAAGGACACCGAAAAGTGCGATGAGAACGACCGCGACGATGTCAACAATCTTACCGATCTTCAATAAAATATCGATTGCTTTCTTCATTCTTATATTTCCTCCGAATGTGAATATATATTAGCACCATAAATCCATTTGTTACACACCAATGGTGGGGTATTTGGTTGGAATGACAAAAAATTGAAAAGCCACTTCACAAGGAAATGGCTAATATTTGTTGATTTATATTATCTCTGAACTCTACCAGAGCCACCGCTCTTGATGAGTTTCTTGACCTCATCGACTGTAACCATGTTGTAGTCGCCTTCGATTGAGTGCTTTAAGCAAGATGCTGCAACTGCAAAGTCGATTGCATCCTGTGTTGAATAATTATTGAGGAGAGCGTAGATAAGTCCTCCAGAGAATGAATCACCACCACCAACACGGTCAACGATCATCATATCGTATTCTGTTGCGAAGCAATAATTCTCGCCGTCGAATAACATCGCGGACCACTTGTTCTCAGATGCTGAGATTGATGTTCTTAATGTAATTGCAACCTTTTCGAATCCGAATTTGTCTTTGAGTTGTCTTGCAACTGACTTATAGCCTTCTTTGTTGAGATGTCCGCCATAGATGTCATTGCCTTCTGGAGAGATGCCGAAGACGTCTGATGCATCTTCTTCGTTACCGATGCAGACATCGACATATTTTGCGATTTCTGACATTGTTTCGCGAGCTTCGTCTCTGGTCCAGAGCTTACCTCTGTAGTTGAGGTCGCATGAGACCTTTACTCCGTGCTCATGAGCCTTCTTGCATGCTTCGATGGAGATTGCTCTTAATTCCTTTGAAACAGCTGGTGTGATGCCTGAGATATGGAACCAGTCAGCACCATCAAAGATTGCATCCCAATCATAGTCCTCTGGCTTTGAGAAATAGAATGCTGAATATTTTCTGTCATAGACAACCTTAGATGCTCTCTGTGAAGCGCCTTTTTCAAGGAAGTAGATACCGCATCTTTCGCCGTCCATCTTAAGGAATTTTGTTCCGACTCCGTATTTGCGGAGAGAATTCTTTCCTGCCTGTCCGATTTCGTTATTTGGGAGCTTTGAGACGAATTCTGTGTCAATTCCGTAATTTGAGAGGGAGACTGCAACGTTTGCTTCTCCTCCTCCGTATGTTGCTTCATATGATTCGCACTGGACAAATCTTAAATAGTTGTATGGCTGGAGTCTTAACATCAACTCGCCGAATGTGATGACCTTCATTGTTTATTTACCTCCGATTAATGCTAATGCATCTCTAGTTTTTGAAGTGATTTCTTCGCTTGTTCCCTGCATCATGAATGAACCGCCGCAGCAGATGATGTGGTCATAGGCAAGGAAATCTAAGATATTATCCTGGTTAACACCGCCTGTTGGCATCCAGGAAACGTGTGGGAATGCTGCGCCTAAAGCCTTGATTGACTTAACTCCTCCAAGATTTGTTGCTGGGAAGAATTTCAAGGTTGTTAATCCTAAGTCAAGAGCAGCCATGACCTCAGTTGCTGTTGCAACGCCTGGAAGATAGAGGATTCCTCTTTCTTTGCAGACACGAGCAACGTTAGCTGATAATCCAGGTGAAACGATAAACTTAGCGCCTGCATCGATTGCAGCGTTGCACTGCTCGGCATTGATGACTGTTCCTGCGCCGATTAATGCCTCAGGATATTTCTTAGCCAAGAGTTCGATTGCGTCTCTAGCGCATGGTGTACGGAAGCAGATCTCTGCCATATCCATGCCACCGGCGACCATCGCGTCGAATGTTGGTTCAGCTTCTTCGATTGACTTGAAGACAACAACTGGAAGAAGCTTCTTTAATTTGATTCTTTCTAATGCGTTCATGATTTATAACCTCAATAAATTTTTGATGTTGTTATAGGAGATATCCTTAACTAATGTTTTTGCGGATTCGAGAGTGTATTCCCCCTTTTCGACCTTATTGGCAACAAAGTCGCACAATATTCTTCTGAAGAAATCGAATCTTGAATAGGAGGAGAATGCACGGGAATCTGTGAGCATTCCAAGGTTGGTGCCTAAGACTGCGTATTCTGATACTAGTTCTAAATTTCTTCTAATTCCCTCTAGTGTATCGTTGAACCACCATGCAGCACCGATATATACGTTTCTGAATGCGCCTGAGATACAAGCTAGAGGTGCGATAGTGTTAGGGTTCAATGTGTAGAGGATGCAGGTTGGTCTCTCTTCATCCGTTAAGGCATCCAAGAATTTCATGACATCCTGGATATCCACTTCCTTAGACATGACATCGAAACCGTGATCCACTCCAACTGATTTGAACATTGGGGTGTTGATGTTTCTTGTAACAGCAAAGTGAAGCTGAACGACAATATCCCTCTTCTTATATTCCTTCATAAGGAAGAGGAGGATGTATCCAAACATCGCATCTTTCTCTTCTTTGTTCCAGGTTCCCCTTCTAGCAAATAAGGCAACAGCCTCATCCCTAGAAATAAGCTTGCTTGGGAACTGATCAAAACCATGGTCTGTAATATGTGCGCCGTGGGCCTTGAAATAATCAAGTCTTTCCGACAACGCCTTTTCTAATGCGTCCAAGGAATCGATTGAATACCCAACGACCTTGCCTAGCTGAGCGAGATATTCATCACTGCAAGCGTAGACTTTATCAGGTCTAAATGTTGGGGTAACTTCAGTGTTTCCGTAATGTCCGTGAGCAAGTAAGTCATCAACAGGATCATCTGTTGTTGCAACAAACTCGACGTTGAATGATTTCAAGAGTTTCTGGACTGAGAGATCTTTCATCTTCTCGTTAGCAAGACGATAGATTTCCTTAGCGTTCTCCTTGTTGATTTCAAGATTGATGCCGAATACCTGCTTTAATTCGAAATGAGCCCAATAATAAACTGCGTTTCCGATTGCTTTAGGCAAGATCTCACAGAATTTATAGAACTTTTCTTCGTAGCTTGCATCGCCTGTTATGTAATATTCATCGACTCCACATAACCTCATGACTCTCCATTTATAATGGTCGCCAGATAGCCATAATTCGCCGATATCAGAGAATGTTGCATCATCCCTGATCATATATTGATTCAAATGGCAGTGATAGTCGATGATAGGTAAATCCTTGACCTCATCGTAGAGAGCCACTGCAGCTTTTGAACCAAGAAGCACTTCATCGTTGAAGAAACTATTCATGGTTCGCCTCCTTTTAGTCGTTATTTGTTGAGATTCTTTTCGGCCATCTCGAATAAGCCGTTGATGTATGCACAGCCAAGTGCTCTATCAAATAATCCGTAGCCCTGCTTATATCCTGGCTTGTTTCCTTCGTCCCAGATATTTCTTCCGTGGTCAGGTCTAACGTATCCATCAAATCCATTCTTGACCGCAGCCATGACGATTTCGGCCATATCGAGCGATCCGTCTTTTGTGCAGTGTCCGACTTCAACGAATGAATCCTTATCATCTGTCCACTTAACATTTCTCATGTGGAGGAAGTGAAGTCTTCCTTCTGCTGAATATTTGCCGACCATATGGACGATGTCGTTTCCACGTCCAGCGCCGAATGAACCGGTGCAAAGGGTAACGCCATTAGCCTTTGATGGGACTGCAGCGAACATTCTATCCAAATCTTCTTCATTTGAAACGATTCTTGGAAGACCAAAGACATCCCATGGTGGATCATCTGGATGGATTGCCATTTTGATTCCAACCTCGTCGCATACTGGAATTACTCTTTCTAAGAAGTAGACGAGATTGTTGAATAAATCATCGTGTGAGAAATGAGAATACTGTTCAAGCAAACCCTGAAGTTCCTCAGGTGTATATGATTCATCCCATCCTGGAAGGTGTAGATTCTTTGGATCGATCTTCTGGAAATCTGCCCATGAGTAAGCAAGGGAATTTGATCCATCCTCGTTCTCGTGATAGATCTCGGTTCTTAACCAGTCGAATACTGGCATAAAGTTATAGCAGACAACCTTAACGCCGACTGATGCGCAGCGTCTTAAGTTCTCGCAATAATTTTCAATTAATCTATCTCTTGTTGGTTTGCCGAGCTTGATATCCTCTGCAACAGGAATTGATTCGATTACCTCCATATCAAGACCAACGCCATTTGCGATGCTCTTGAGTTTCTGAAGTGTTTCAATATTCCAAACTTCTCCAACAGGAACGTCATAGCATGCTGTGACAACTCCGGACATGTTTGGGATTTGACGGAGATATCTTACTGGGATTGAATCGCCTTCTCCGTACCATCTGAATGTGAGTTTCATTGTATTACTCCTTAGTTTTCTATAAAAATCCCATCAAATGACGGGAATTTTAGGTTTTTATACTCCTGCGTATGATGAGAAGCCACCATCGATTGGGATGCATACGCCGGTGACGAATGATGCTGCCTCGTGTGAGCAAAGGAAGAGTGTTGCGCCGACTAAATCATCGACAACTCCGAATCTGCCCATTGGTGTTGCGGCAAGAATCTTTCCTGTTCTTGCAGTTGGTGTTCCATCTGGATTCCAAAGGAGCTTCTCATTCTGAATTGTTGAGAAGAAGCCTGGAGCGATAGCATTGACTCTGATGCCGATGTGTGAGAAATGAACGGCCAACCACTGAGTGAAGTTAGAAACGGCTGCCTTAGCACCTGAATATGCAGGAATCTTTGTTAATGGTGTATATGCGTTCATTGAAGAAATGTTTAAGATGCTGCATCCTTCTCTTCCGATCATATCGCCTGCAAAGACCTGAGTTGGGAGAAGAGTTCCGATAAAGTTGAGATTGAAGACGAATTCAACGCCTTTCTGATCAAGATCAAAGAATGTCTTGATTTCCTTTGATGCATCATCGAGTTCAGCGTATTCATTATCTGTTGTTGCTCTTGGGTTGTTGCCGCCAGCGCCGTTGATGAGGATGTCGCATTTGCCATATTCAGCTAAAACTGCTGCATGGCACGCTTCTAATGATTCCTTGACTAAGACATTTGCTTCGAATCCTTTTGCGATTCCGCCTTCTGCAACGATTTCGTCTGCACGAGCCTGTGCTGCTGCCTGATTGAGGTCAAGCAAAGCGACCTTAGCCCCACATGCTGCGATAGCTTTTGCAAGATGAGAGCAGATAACGCCGCCAGCTCCTGTGACTACGACTACCTTGTCTTTCAAGTCAATATTGAATGGAAGTTTCATTGGTTTCTCCTATGTTTGCGAATATATTCGCCTAAGTACGACAATACTCTATCATCTAGTTTAAAAAGAAGTCTACTTTTTATCTTAAAGTGTGCATCTTTCATCGTGAATTGTATCAATACCCGTAATTAATCAGTGCTTTTTTATTATTGTGTGGTATGCTGAAGTACGATGGAAAAATCGACATTGAAACTAACTTTGTGTTCTCTTGCCTCTTTTCTCATTCTTGGAACGTTGCCAATCGTTGGATATGGCCTCAAAGGCCACAACGTTTCAGATTCAGATTCAAGGAACTGGATGAAAAACGTTGATGGAAGCAAATCCATTGACGTACTTTCTCTACCTGGCACACATGATTCAGGTGCAACCCATAATTTCATGGATTTCTCAGGTAAATGCCAAGATTTATCAATTAAGAATCAACTTGAGATTGGTGTTAGGTTCTTAGATCTTAGATTAAAGCAAGTGAATGACAATTTTGCCGTCTATCATTCATTTATTAATGAAGATCTTTCATTTGATGATGTTATGGCTGATTGCACATCCTTCCTTAAGGAACACCCTACCGAAGCGTTGGTTATTTCAATCAAGAAAGAAGATTCTACTGAAAATAGCACATTATCATTCGATGATGCTTTAAAGACTAGATTAGCAAAATACGGAACAGGGATATATACATCTAGGGACATACCGGTTCTTGATGCAATTAGAGGAAAGATTTCAATCATCTCTAGATACTACGGAAGCACGATTGGCATCGACGCTTATCAGGGATGGGTCGATGGATTTAAAGATTCAAATACATTCACATTCGATATCTCAGAAAAGAATAAACTCCATGTCCAGGACTTCTACCACTTCAAAGATATGGATCTCAAAATACAGGAAATTAAGAATTGCTTGGAATTCACCAGTGGATATTCAACAGGCGAAAACAAGACCCTTACAATGAATTTCTTCTCTGGCTATTTTGAGGATGGATTCCCTCCAACATATTCTGTGCCTGTTGCAAAGAAGGCAAATGCCTGGGCTAAAGACCGTCTAGACGAATATAGTTCAACAGGCATTGCAATTTTTGATTTCATCACAAAAGACATCGCTAAAGCGGTATGGAGCAAAAACTTATGAAAAGAATGTTAAGTAAGATTTGCTACATTGCTAGCGCATCATTAATAAGCATAGGTTCATTCGCCTTTTTAGCGGTCAATCTTAGAGGCTTCTTTGCTTTTGATTGGCTCGTCTTCAGTGATCCAGTATACGGCTGTATTGCAGGCTTATCTAAAATCATCCTCTGGTCAATTGGAGTGGCTTCACTGCCTCTAACAATCATCCATATCAAAAAGAACACTCCTTCTTTAAGAATGGCCATGATGATATACGCCTTATCGCTCTTCATTGCAGGAGTCGTTATGGCGTTGATATTTAAAACTAGCGAAGGAATCGCTCCTCTATATTACATCATCCCTGTTGCCTTAATTCCTGTTATATATGTGCTTTGCAATTATTTCTTCGAAGCCAACAATAAATAAAACAAGAATTTAAAAATGCTCATGGGCCCCAGCCCACAGCCACACAAATACATCTAGGCAATAATCATCGTTGATAGCATTTTATTTGTATCGAAAACCACATAATTGTACTC
>JAKSVD010000020.1 GCA_024408305.1 Bacilli bacterium
AGCTGTAAAAGAAGCGTTTTAAGACGCAGTATTAGTAATTATAAGGTAGTGCTTGTCTATATTTAGATTTAGCCAGAATCACCTTATAAATCATAATAAAAAGACGAGGTGTTAGCCCCGTCTAGTTATTGAATATATTATTCAGCAGGAGTTTCTTCAACAGGTGCTGATTCTTCTACTGCAGGAGCAGGTGCTTCTTCCTTTTTGTCCTTGAGGATGAGGTTTAAGCAGATGCCGAGGATCATAGCGACAGCAGTTGATGTGATCTGGATTGTTGGAGCAGTTGGGTTTCCGAACTTGATTGCGAGTCCGCCGATACCGGAAACGAGGATGACTGAAGCAATGAAGATATTCTTTGCTTTACCGAAGTCGATCTTCTCCTGGATAAGCATCTTAACGCCTGATGAAGCGATGAATCCATAGAGGATTAATGAGACACCACCAGTAACACATGCTGGAATTGTCTGTAAGAGTGCGGTGAATGGGGTGAAGAAACCGATGACGATTGACATGAGTGCTGCAACAAAGACTACATTGACTGAAGCAATCTTAGTTGTGCCGATAACTGCAACGTTTTCGCCATATGTTGTGTTAGCAGCACCGCAAAGTGCGCCAGAGATAGCTGTAGCAGCGCCGTCACCGATTAATGTTCTGGTCATACCAGGCTCTTTGTTTAAGAGATCACGGCCGAGGATATTGCCAAGGTTTTCGTGGTCACCGATGTGTTCGCAGACTGTAACGAGTGCGACAGGGATGAAGAGAAGTGCGACTGATCCGATTGTTGCCCAATCGAATTTTGAGATTTCGTTGAAGCGTAAGAAGATGAATGATTCTGCATCATTTGGAACGAACATCTTCCAGTTGAAGATAGCAGCGATGATTTCGCCTGCATTTCCAGACTTGAACTGGTTGCCGATTGCGATAAATGGACCGAAGTCAACGATCTTTAAGTATGAAACATCTGCTGCAAGACCGATTACTGTGAAGAGAACAGCAAGGATGTAGCCAGCGCCCATACCGATAACGAATGGGATTAATCTAGCCATTCCCTTTTCTTTTCCGTAGTGAGAAACGAGTGCGATAACAACCATTGCGACAAGACCGCAGACGATCTTTAAGAGGTTGTAATCCATTGGGTTATTTGTGTTGACGCCAGTTAAGTTGTTGATTGCTGATACAGCAAGACCAAGACCGATAACCATGATTACTGGTCCGACGACGATTGGTGGAAGGAGCTTGTTTAACCAGCCTGTTCCGATGAATCTGATGATAAGAGCGATTGCAACGTAGACAATACCAACCATCAACATACCCAAGATAAGTGCGAGGTAGTTGTTTCCTGTTGCGCCGCCGATTAATCCGACAGTAAGAGCTGATCCCATTGGTGAGAGATAAGCGAATGATGAAGATAAGAAGACTGGTGACTTCTTCTTTGTTGCTATTAAATAGCAGAGTGTGCCGATACCTGCAGAAACGAGTGTAGCGGCAATTGGTAATCCTGTAATAAGTGGAACTGTAATACAGGCGACGAGCATAGCCAAGACGTGCTGAATGCCGAAGAGGAACCATTCATGCACTTTCTTAGGATTTTCTTCTACGTCTAAGACAAGATTCTTTTCCATAGTTTTTGACCCTCCTGAATCTTTTTGCTAAAAAAATAACCCGGCACTTGGGGCGACGGGTTAGCAATTAGCAGTGGTAATAAAAGGAATAAAATAGACACTGAATCCTGAGCAAGTTGAGTTTAGCAACATAGCAAGGCTCATATCCATATCCCTTTCTTACTGCCGCAAGATTACTACAAGTTAAGTATAAGTCAATTACATTTTTAATAAACTTGTGCGCGAACCATTAATAGACATAGATTTAATCGAACGAAATTAGCTAATTATATTTTTATTTAGAAAAAACTAAAATTTTTCTCAACTATTTGACCAAATAGAAGTACACTTGTTTAGAAAAGAGGATATGCCAATGGATATCAAGAAATACACAAATGCGATCGTTATCGATCACCCTTTACTCAAACACAAAATCTCAATGCTTAGAGATGAGACGACAAAGACAAACGAATTCCGCCAATTAGTTAAGGAAATCGCTGTTCTTGAAGGATATGAAGCGTTCAAGACTCTTCCAACACAGTTAGTTGAAATCAAAACTCCAATTGAAACAACAATGCAGCCAATGGTTTCAGGCAACAAGGTTTGCTTTGTCCCAATCTTAAGAGCAGGACTTGGAATGACAGATGGCATGCTCGAATTAATCCCTAACGCAAGAGTCGGCCACCTCGGCATGTATCGCAACGAAGAAACACATCAGCCAGTTGAATATTACTGCAAGCTCCCAAAGAACATCGAAGAAAAGCATGTCTTCCTCCTCGATCCAATGTTAGCAACTGGCGGCTCAGCAATCGACGCTGTTGAGAACCTTAAGAAGCATGGTGTTAAGAAAATCACATTCATCTGCATCATCGCTGCTCCTGAAGGCGTTGCAGCATTCTGCGAGAAGTGCCCTGACATCCCAGTCTATATCGGCGCTCTTGATAGACAGCTCAACGAAAACGCATATATCTGTCCAGGACTTGGTGACTGCGGTGACCGTATCTTCGGCACAATGGTTGACTAATTTCGCAATATAATAAAATCTCTCCCGGCGGAGAGATTTTTTTAATGTTTATATATTGAATTCGTTAATCTTTTGCGAGTTTTGCATCTACGATTGCTTTTTCTTCTGCTGAGAGATTCTTAACGTATGATGTTCCTCTATACAGGTTGTTATAATCTAAGCCATAACCGACCAAGAATTTAATTTCATCGAGGACAACGCCAGCATAATCAACTTTGACGTCATTCTTTCTAGCGAGGATTTTGTCGAATAACGAAACAAGGATGATTCTTTTTGGTTTCTTGCTCTTCACGTGATTGAGGAGATATTCCATTGATAAACCAGTATCAACGATATCTTCAACGACAACGACAGTTCTTCCCTCAATATCAAAAGATACGTCTTTTCTTAGCTGGACAACACCGGTGGATTTAGTGCCTGCATAAGAGGAGATGTGAATAAAATCGATGTAGAAATGGCAATCGATCTTTTTAATTAAATCTGTAAAGAACGGAAGGGCTCCATTCATGACTCCTAGGAGTACTGGGATTTTTTCTTCGTCTTTCAATTCGTCTGTTAAAGATGCGCCGATTCTTGCGCATGTTTCAGCGATCTGCTGTTCTGTTAATACTATATCTTCCATATAGATATTTTACACGCGTACGCAAAATATATGCTACATAAAAATGTGAAGCGTTGTAATTTCTAGACTCATCTCTTTGGTGTATAATTCTTATATGGACTTTTCAGGTTGGGAAAAACTATCTTTGTTGGACTTTGATGACAACATTTCTACGACTCTTTTTACTGCAGGATGCAATTTTAGATGTCCATTTTGTCATAATTCATCTTTGGTTCTAGACCCAACAGATGCCCCAACAATTCCTTGGTCAGAAATCAGAGAATATTTGATTAAAAGAAAAAAGATACTTGATGCTGTTTGCATCACTGGTGGAGAACCAACCTTAATGCCAGATCTAGAAGACAAACTAAAAGAGATAAAGGAAATTGGTTACATTGTTAAGCTCGACACGAATGGTTCACACCCAGAAGTACTAAAGAGATTAGTGGAGCATGGATTAGTTGATTACGTTGCTATGGATATTAAAAACTCAAAAGAAAAGTATGGCGAAACCATTGGTATTAGAAAGATAAATATCAAAAACATCCAGGAAAGCGTTGAATATTTGCTCACAAATGGCATTCCGTTTGAATTTAGAACAACCATTATCGATGAGTACCACTCCAAAGATGATTTTGTTGAAATTGGAAAATGGATTAAAGGTGCGAAACGCTACTATTTGCAGAGATATATTGATTCGGAGAACTGTATTGCTCATGGATTGCATATGATCCCAAAAGAAAAGGCCCTGGAATACAAGGCCTTGCTTGAACAATATATTGATCACGTATCTTTAAGAGGCTATGACTAATAGCCTTTTTTCATGAGATACGAATTAGCAGATAATGCTGCAATAGCACCGTCATTGCATGCAGTTGTTACCTGACGAATTTGTTTAACTCTGCAGTCGCCTGCTACGAATAAACCCTCTGTTTTCGTGGACATATCGTCATTTGCAACAATAAACCCTTTATCAAGATCGACAAGATTTGAATATCTTTCGTTATCTGGCACCTGGCCTATTGCAACAAAGCATCCTGCGCACTCCATTGTGACGTTTTCTTTTGTTACAGTGTTTTGAAATGAAACTGATTTAAGGTTTGTGTCACCATTGAAAGAATAGGACGCCATATTGTGGTAGATTGATACGTTATCTAAGCTTCTTAGACGCTTGATCAATGCGTCTTCTGCAAAGAAATGGTCGAATAAGGTTACAACATCTACGTGTTTAGATGTAGCCGCCAATGATATTGCGTACTGAAGCGCGCTATTAGCGTCTCCAATAACCATGACATCCTGGCCTCTGAAGAAGTCGCCGTCGCATACAGCACAATATGAAATGCCGTGTCCGATGTATTTCTCTTCATTCTCTATTCCAAGCTTTCTATGATGTACGCCTGCGGCAATAATTACTGTCTTTGCTTCGTATGTTCCATAGTTGCAGTACACCTTGAATGTGCCATCTTCCATTTTCTCGATAGAATTTGCCTCATCCATATCGAAGTCTGCACCTAAATTAGAAATCTGTTCAAAGAGGTTATTTGAATATTCAAGGCCAGAGATGCTTGCGATTGAAGGGATGTTTTCTACTCTTGGGGATGTTGCAATTTGTCCTCCAAACGCCTCTTTTTCAATGAGCTTAACGGTTCTTCCGCTTCTCAAAGAATAAAGGGCCGCGGTCATTGCCGCTGGCCCGCCCCCAATAATGAGGATATCAAGCATTGTTCTTTGCCTTCTCGATATAGCCTCTGATCAATGAAGCGTTATCGTAGACATCATATGATTCGCCGTTAGGAACAAGAAGTGTAGGTGCTTTAACAATTCCTAATGCATTTGAGAGTTCTTTATTCTCAACTGCATCGACATTTGTATATGCAATTCCTTCTCTATCTAACATAGTCTTTGCCAACTTGCAGTTAGGGCATGTTGGAGATGTAAATAGCATGATTTCCTTAACGGATGGTGCTTCAACAGGAGCTGCAACAGGTTCTTCTGATCTGATTGCGTGCTTTGGCATGCTTGAGTCTGTGACGACATAAGTCTTACGATCTTTGAATTCCTGTGACTTACCTTCGTTCCAGTTCTTAACAGGACGATAGTAGCCGGTAATACGTGAATAAACTTCTGCATCCTTTCCGCAAATTGGGCATTTCCAAACTTCGCCTGAGATGTAACCGTGCTCTGAGCAAACAGAGTATGTTGGAGACATTGTGTAGTATGGAAGTTTGTAGTTTTCAGCAATCTTTCTAACGAGTTTCATGCATGATTCCCAGTTAGGAAGCTTCTGGCCTAAGAATGAGTGGAAGACTGTGCCGGATGTGTATAAAGTCTGGAGTCTGTCCTGAATATCAAGAGCAGCAAAGATATCATCAGTGTAGCCAACTGGTAAGTGTGATGAGTTGGTGTAGTATGGAGTATCGCAGTCTTCATTAGCTGTGATGATGTCTGGATATCTATCTTTATCGTGTTTTGCTAAACGATAAGAGGTTGATTCAGCAGGTGTTGCCTCTAAGTTATAGAGGTCGCCGTATCTTTCCTGATAATCAGAGAGTTTCTGTCTCATATGGTTGAGAACTTCTTCTGTGAAGTCCTGTGCCTCTGTATGAGTTAAGTCCTTGCGGATCCATCTTGCATTCAAGCAAGCTTCGTTCATACCGACGAGACCGATTGTTGAGAAGTGGTTGGAGAATGATCCGAGATAATGCTTTGTGTATGGATATAATCCAGCTTCGAGTAATGCAGTAACTGTTTTTCTCTTGATTGAGAGAGATCTAGCAGCGACGTCGAGCAATCTGTCGAGTCTTGCATAGAAATCCTGTCTATCAAGTGCTAAATAGGCAATACGTGGCATGTTGATTGTAACAACGCCGACAGAACCTGTTGATTCGCCTGAACCGAAATAACCACCTGATTTCTTTCTTAATTCTCTTAAGTCGAGTCTTAAGCGGCAGCACATTGAACGAACATCGGATGGCTGCATGTCTGAGTTGATATAGTTTGAGAAGTATGGAGTTCCGTACTTAGCTGTCATTGTGAAGAGAAGTCTATTGTTCTCTGTATCTGACCAGTCAAAGTCTGAGGTGATTGAATAAGTTGGAATCGGATACTGGAATCCACGTCCATTTGCGTCACCTTCGATCATGACTTCAATGAACGCTTTATTGATCATTCTCATTTCTTCAGCGCAATCCTTGTACTTGAAGTCCATTTCTTTGCCGCCGACGATACAGTTGAGTTCAGCTAAGTCGTTTGGAACTGTCCAGTCGAGAGTGATATTGGTGAATGGTGCCTGAGTTCCCCATCTGGATGGTGTATTGACGCCATATACGAATGACTGGATGCACTGTTTGACATCTTTATACTTGAGATTGTCTACTTTTACGAATGGTGCAAGATATGTATCGAATGACGAGAATGCCTGAGCACCTGCCCATTCATTCTGCATGATTCCTAAGAAGTTGACCATCTGGTTGCAGAGTGTCATTAAGTGACGTGCAGGTGAAGAAGTGATCTTGCCAGCGACGCCGCCTAAACCTTCCTGGATTAACTGCTTTAATGACCATCCTGCGCAATAGCCTGAAAGCATTGATAAGTCGTGGATATGCATATCGGCATTGCGGTGTGCATCAGCGATTTCCTTATCGTAAATCTGTGATAACCAATAGTTAGCGGTAACTGCGCCTGAGTTTGAAAGGATAAGTCCGCCAACTGAGTATGTGACAGTTGAGTTTTCCTTAACTCTCCAGTCGTTAATCTTTAAGTAGTTATCGACGACTTTTGCGTAGTTTAATTCAGTATTCTTAATTTCACGGAAGCTTTCGTGTTTTTTACGATAGTCAATATATGAACGAGCGACATCTACATAGCCAGCTTCGACTAATGTAAGTTCAACTGCGTCCTGGACATCTTCAATGTTGACGACTCCGTCTACGACTTTGTCATTGAATTTGGAAGTGACTCTTAATGCGAGAACTTCGAGAAGATCCTTTGTTGTCTGTTTATGCTCTTGGTCAAATGCGCGAGCAATGGCATTCTCGATTTTAGCTAAATCGAAGTCGACAACTGTGCCATCTCTTTTCTTTGCTCTTATCATGTGTGGTGCCTCTTTCTGGAGTTGGTGTAACCCATAACCTAATAAGCGGATTTTTGGGGGTTTTAAAAACCGACAAAGATTGCAGGACCGACTTATTAGGGGAATGGATTCTCCTTTCCCTTGCGTCGTAAATATTAATAATTCAGAGACAGATTTCAACTAATATACTTAACATAAATTTTTACAATTGCGTGCGCATGTATTCCATATATCTACTAATAGGTAAAAATGTTTCAAGTTACCACCTTATAAATATCGCTTTTCATATTTTTGTGATAGTGCTTGTCAACGACGAAAATAAGTTTCTTATACAGTGTATAGGATAATACAAAAACATTCGATAAAATCTACAATACGCCAAATTTCAATGCTACAAATTTTATGATTGACAAAGTATTCAAACTTACCGAAAATCGTCAATTTATTATGGTCATAATCACCCGCATTTTAATTTGGCGTATTTTTCTTAAAAATTTGTTCTTATCTATCTTTATTTTATAAAAACTAGTAGTAAAATATTTTCATCAATTGGAGGTCATTTTAAATGGCAAAAGAAAAGAAACCTGGACTCATTGCTGAGTTCAAAGCATTCATCAGCCGCGGCAACGTTCTCGATATGGCTGTTGGTGTTATCATCGGCGGAGCATTCAACGCAATCGTCAACGCTCTCGTCAGCATCTTATTAAGCTTAGCTACATGGGCAGTCCCAGGTGGTCTCAAAGGCTTAGTTACAGTTCTCCCAGCTCTCAACGCTGCTCAGGCAGGTATGAACGAAGCTGCAGGACTTGGACAGAAGTTCGCTTCAAGCGACTTGCAGTCACTTGCTACAAGTCTCGCTAACGATACTTATGGCGCAGCTGTTGTTGCAGCAAACCCAAACCTTATCGAAAGCATCAAGACAACAATCTGCAGCAAGTACACACTTCACGGCTTAACCTACACATACAACATGTCAGCTGTTATTGACTGGGGAGCATTCATCAATGCTATCATCTCATTCCTTATCATCGCTGTTACACTCTTCATCGTTGTTAAGGTTGCTGCTGCATTCTCCAAGGCAAGAATTGCTATGGAAGAAAAGGCAAAAGCTGCTGCTAAAGAAGCACCTGCAGAAGAAGCTGCTGCTGAATAATTACAACAATTCAACAAAATTAGAAAGCCCGTTGTGGCTTTCTTTTTTTGTCGACTTTAGTAAACTATAGCCATGGCAAGACATTATAATTTTGAAGGAATTGAAAACTTTAGAGAATTGGGTGGATTTGAGACCCCGTTTGGCGACACATCTTATAACGTAATTTATAGATCCGGCACTCTATCTGATGCAACTGATAATGATTTAAAAAAGATAAAAGAGCTTGGAATTCGTAGTGTTATTGATTTTAGAACACCTAAAACAAAAGAGGAATTCCCGGATAAAACTCTTCATATGGAAGGCATTGTTACATATCAGTTCAATGTTAATGGCGGCGGTAGGATTGCTACTGATTTCGACGACATGGTGGAGTCTTATATGGAAATGTTCAAAGATCCTCAAAACTCTAAAGAGATCCTTGAGTGTATTGCACATTGTGAGAAACCATTGGTGATTCATTGTACAGCTGGGAAAGATAGAACAGGCGCTTACTCGATGCTTTTGCTATGGGCAAATGGCGTTTCTTTTGATGACATTTCGGCTGATTATTTACTTTCATTTCCATACCTTCCGAAACTTTATCAAAAGGCAATTGAGGGAGATAAAAAATATCCTGTTTGCGTTTTAGAGCCAAATTCTCATTTTATGCCTTTAGTGTTAAAAGTTTTCCAAGAACGCTACAAAGATCCTATCAGCTACTTCCGTATGATTGGTCTTGATGAATCTACAATTGGCCTCCTTTGCAATATCCTCCACAAGCAAGAGAAGAGTTGTGGCGCTGTGGTGAAATATAAAGGAAAAGTGCTTGTTGAAGAGATGGTTCATGGTCATTTCTCGCTTCCAAAAGGGCATGTAGAACTTTGTGATAGAGATGAAGTGGATACAGCAAGAAGAGAAATCAAAGAAGAAACTGGTCTAGATGTAGAAATAGACTGTTCTTCCTCTTACTACATTTACTATTCACCTTTCCCTGGAATTGCTAAAAAAGTAGTGTTTTTCTTGGCCGAATCTTCAACTGATAAAGTCACAAACCAACCTGAGGAAGTAAAAAACATCCTCTGGCTATCTCCAGAAGATGCTCTTAATGTTCTCACCTATAAGTCGGACAAAGATGTATTAGAGTGGGCTATAAATAAGAAAGTTTCTTAAGAATGTGTTTAACATAAGCCTCTGCGACATTGACTCCAGAGGTTTTTTCTATTCCTTTTAAGAATGCATTTGAGTTAACTTCACAGAGAATCGGCTCACCATTGTCATCCAATATGTCTACGCCACAATAATCAAGCCCTAAGATTTGAGCCGCTTTTTCGGCTACATCGATAAACTTTTGAGGAATTGCAACTTTGATGCCTGAACCGCCTGCTCCAATGTTACTTCTAAAATCATTTTCATTCTTGCGCATCATTCCAGCTAAGAATTTTCCATTCAATACGATGATTCTATAGTCTTTGCCTGCACTTGATGCGATAAATTTCTGATAGAGATGTGGATCAAAACGCTTTTTAAATGAAAAATCACGTAATTCATCCATGTTTTTAATAAGAAATACACCTGAGCCAAGGCTACCAAAATTAGTTTTTGCTACAAGCGGGAATCCTAGTTGATCGACGACATTTTTTAAGTATTCTTCCGAAACATCGTTGCAATAATTTAGTGGATATCCAATAGTTTTTGGCATTCGAATTCCATGTCCAGCAAGCGTGATATAGGTCAGCATCTTGTCATCGCAAAGTCTAATGGCCTCCTCAGAGTCAAACATTTTGATTCCAAGCTTTTCAACCATTGCCATTACATAAGGATCTTTATCAACATACAAACAAAAAGAATATCCATTAAGCTTAGATTCGATCTCGCCTTCTGAATTTATATATGTGAGGAGCTCTGAGTTTCTTGCTAATTCAAGTTCTACGTCAAATTTAGCGAACTCTTCCTTCATTCTTTCATAGAAGTGGAGACTCGATGGGTATAGCGTATGTGCGTTTAGTATTGCAATGCCTTTCATAGCGTTGATGATTATAACTCATTCTTATGTTATTAAACATATATTAGTAATATGACAAAACTATGGTAAAATAATGACATATGAAAAATCAGATTCAACCAATCTCTTCATTAAGAGATACAAACAAATTAGAAAAAGACTTAAAAGATAATGGTGGCACCCTTTTTATTACCAAGAATGGATATCTAGACCTTGTTTTATTATCGCCCGATAAATATGACTCACTAAACGAGGATAAAAGCTTATTAATCGATAATTCAAAGCCTTTTGTCTCGTCTGAGACTATTAGAAACATTGAACAATCAGATCCAATGGGTTTTGTTAGAGTATGTGCCAGGTCATTAAATGTTTCTGTATGCGGTATTGAAGAAAATACAAATGAGATTATTAGTGCCGTTAAAGAAGCAGATGAAAAAAATGTAGACATCCTTGTTTTACCTGAACTTTGCGTTACTGGTTACACATGCCAAGATCTATTTTTAACATCTGCCTTGCTTGATAAATCAGATAAAGCAATTGATGAAATTCGTGAAAATACTAAGGATTTCGACGTTTTATTTGCGATTGGCGCGCCTGTTAGGAAGGGTAATGTGACATATAATTGCGGCATCTTAATTTACCGTGGTGAGATATTAGGTGTTGTTCCAAAAATGAATGTACCTAACTACTCTGAATTCTATGAGATGCGTCATTTTGCATGCGGGCCAGAAGAGGTCTCCACAATCTCTATAAGGGGGAACGAATATCCGTTTGGTTCTAAACTTATGTTCCAAGATGAGAGATACGTGAAGATTAAGATTGGCGTTGAAATCTGTGAAGATGTATGGGTGCCAAATCCACCTTCAACTGGATTAGCTCTTAACGGATGCGATATTATTCTCAACCTGTCTGCTTCAAACGAAATTGTTGGCAAAAGAGAATACAGATCAAATTTGGTTAAAATGACATCTGCAAGGACTATTTCAGCTTACGTATACGCCTCTTCCGGTGATGGCGAATCTACAACAGATATTGTTTTCTCGTCTCATAACATAATTTCTGAAAACGGTAATACGCTTGCCGAAACTGCCCCTTTTAAAATGGAAGTGGCGATGGCAGATATCGATGTTGAACGCATTTTATCGGAAAGAAGGAAGATGAATACTTTCTTCAATGCGAACGATCCATCATACAAAACAATATATTTTGATAAAGATATCCGCGATAAGGATCATCTTCTTAGGCATTATTCTAAAAATCCTTTCATACCAGAGAGTGAAGAAGTGGACTTTAAACGAGTTCAATCAATTTTAGACATCCAAGCAGCTGGTTTAATAAAACGTTTAAAAACCGTTAGACAAAAGAAGGCTATTATTGGTTTATCCGGTGGCCTTGATTCAACATTGGCTCTTCTTGTAACAGTGGAGGCATTTAAGAAATTAAATTATGACTTAAAAGGCATTTACGCTGTGACACTTCCTGCCTTTGGAACATCAACTAGAACACATGATAACGCAAAAGATTTAGCGGAATGCTTAGGCGTTACTTTTGATGAAGTAAACATTAAGGATTCAGTTGTTCAGCACCTTAAAGATATCAGGCATGATATTAACGATCATAACGTTACTTATGAAAATGCCCAAGCGAGAGAAAGAACACAGGTTTTAATGGATATGTCCGGTGATTTAGGGGCATTGATGGTGGGAACCGGAGACCTTTCTGAATTATGTTTAGGATGGTGCACATATAACGGCGATCATATGTCAAATTATGGTGTAAATGCTTCTATTCCAAAGACCTTAGTTCGATATTTGTGCCTAGGCTATGCCAAAATGCATCCTGAAGCAGCAAGACCATTGTTGGACATAATCGATACACCGATCAGCCCTGAGCTTCTGCCAACGGGTAAGGATGGCCAGATCGAACAGAAGACGGAAGATAAGATTGGACCATACGAATTACACGATTTCTTTATCTTCCATTTTATGAGAAACGGATACAGTCCAAAAAAACTATTCAGAATTGCTAAAGTCGCTCATGGTGACACTTATTCGGATGAAACAATTAAGAAATGGCTTAAAGAATTCTTTAGAAGATTCTTTATGAATCAATTCAAAAGAAGCACGCTTCCAGATGGCCCAAAAGTTGGCAGTGTATCAGTCTCTCCGCGTGGTGACTGGAGGATGCCAAGTGACGCCACTAGTTATGATTTCTTGAAAGAAATCGAAACATTGTAGAAATAGATGCATCTAAGATGCTAGAATTAGAAATATGAAAAAGAAAAAAGAAGAAGCTGTTGAGGTTAAACCAACCGTTGAGACCTCCGAAGACGTTTCTCTCAGCGTTGAAGAAAAGAGAAACGCAACAATAGTTGAAGCTGATGAAGCTGAAAAGGCTATCAGTGAAAAGAAAGAAAAGAAAAAGAAGAACATCTTTGGCGAATTATTTAGATTCGTTGTTGTTGGTGTTATCTGCACCCTCGTAGATTTTGGCTGCCAGTTTGGCATGTTGAAGGTATTCGAAAACAACCTATCTACAATCGATGCTTGGGGAAGTTATGTTGCATTTGCAATCGCAATCCTCGTTGCATTCATCATCTCCACAGTTGTCAACTTCCTCTTCTCGAGACTTTGGGTCTTCCAAAATGTTGACAAGAACATCAATACAAAATCAGCTAAGTCATTCTGGACATATGTTGGTTTAGGTGCTGGAGGATTCTTCCTTGGCATTGCCCTTCAGGAAGCAGGAGTCTTCATTTGTGACATCTCTATGGGTGTTAAGATTGCTTACGATATTACAAAAGTATCCTGGGCTGACCTCTTCAATGAAGGCGGAATGGTTTTCTGGGCATTTGTAATCATCTTCTGCGTTAAGACACTTGTCACAATGATTTACAACTATTTGACAAGAAAGCTCATTATTTTCAAGTCACCACGTCCAGTTGTTGAGACCGCTCCAGAGCCAGAGCCTGTTGTTGAAGAGCCAAAAGAGGAAAGACCTCAGCTTGTTACTGCAGCAAGTTTTAGAAGAATGTTCAATGAAGAACTCGAGGCTAGATTTGGTAAGGGCCAGCAAAAGATGAACAGAGCAAAAGCTTGGAAGATGGTCAATGACGAAATCAGCAAGAGAGAAGAGTCGGGGAAATAATAGCAAACAACCTACAGATTAAATTTTAAAAATACCCCGGATCCAACAAATGGAAAGGGGTATTTTGTTATGTGGGATTAATAGGAAGCCATATTGTTTCGCCAAATCTAATCTACATAGAATTCTTTATATTCAGTAAATTGTTCTATCACTTCTGGTTTTGGGTCTGCATACCCTTTGCACATTGAGATTATGATTTCGTCTGGCACCCATTTTTCTTCAATTCGTTTCTTATTTCTTATTAAACACTGACCGTAATCGTGGAGTTTCAAAAGATATAGGCGTCTATCTTCAAACATTGGAAGTTGTTCAATGAAGTAAAGCCTTAGTCCATCATAAAGCATTGTCGTGTCTAACATGACAGTGACATTCTCCATTGTGTTATATAGTTCTTTTGCAATTTCTACAATTTTCTCGTAGATTGGCTTCATATTTTTGTTAGGCGGGAAGTTTTTGTATGAGCCACACATTTCTTTTCTGACTTCATCGGCAGAGATGACTCGCACAATTTCGTCTGGATGTTCTTTTGCATAATTATTACAAAATGTGCTTTTACCAATAGCCGCAGGACCGCAGACAAGAATCAATTTCTTCATACGCTTATTATGGCAATATCCAAAGATTAAATATAGAAAAAACTTTAAAAGTACCAATAAAACGGAATTGAAAGTACAATATATGTATGAATATTGCAGTTATCGGCGGTGGAGCCTCAGGCATCTATTATTCCTTATTAAGAAAAGATAAATATCCAGAAGACAAGATCACTGTCTTTGAAAAAGAAGAAAGAGTTGGAAGAAAAATTCTTGCAACTGGTAACGGTCATTGCAATCTTTTAAACAAGAATCTTCAACCAGAATACTTCAATGATAAGTCTTTCTTAGATTCTTTGCTTAAAAAATACACTATCAATGACCTTGAAAACGTGTTCCGCTCCTGGGGCATTCCTTTGATGGAAAAAGAAGGTCTCGTTTATCCTTTGTCCTACAGCGCTAAAAATATCGTAAACCAACTGATTTCCCTGCTAAATCAAAGGAAAATCACTATTAAAACGTCAACAAAGATCGCAAATTACGAAAGAAAAGGAAATAAGTATTTTGTTGATGAATACGGTCCTTTTGACAGAATAATCTTCTCTGTTGGTGGATGTTCTCAGCCAAAACTCGGCAGCGATGGATCCCTATTCGATTTGATTAGATCTCGCGGATATCATTTCCAATCAATGATGCCTGGACTTTGCCCGATTAAAGTTAAAGAAAAAGGACTAAAAGCAATATCCGGCATAAGACATCGCGCATCCGTTAAATTACTTGTTGATAATAGGAACGTATACGAGGAAGAAGGGGAGATTCTCTTTAAGGATGATGGCTTGAGTGGAATTGTCATCTTTAATGTTGAGAGTCAATACGCTAGATATTATTCCCATAAGACAAACGTCAAGATCTCCGTTGATCTCTTCCCTGAATTTTCTGAAACCGAATTATTGAAGGAATTGAACCATGCAAAAGAAAATAATTTAGATTATCTCTTAGGGTTTTTGCCAAAAGAACTTATCGCTTGGATCTCAAAAAATTGTCAAAAGGATAATGCTTGGTGGTCATCGGAACTTAAGAATCTAATTTTTACTGTTGATAAAGTATACGGTTTTGATTCTTCCCAAGTTTCAATCGGTGGCGTCCTCTCTACAAATCTCACTGAATCATTAGAGTCAAAATTTGAAAAGGGCGTGTTTTTCATCGGTGAAATGGTGAATATAGACGGAAATTGCGGCGGTTTTAACCTTTCTTGGGCTCTTTTAAGCGCCATGATAGCCTCAGAATGAGGAGTAAAAGTTTATAAATAAGCAAATTAATAATTTGACTATCTAACTCGAATAGATTTTAATAATGTGGCGTCGCTTATTTTTGTGCGGCAGTCTGAGAGGTACGTTTATGAAATATACCAACACTTCAAAAACCTTATCATTGGTTTTCCATGCGATCTTGTTCCTCGCTTTCGGAGCAATGGGCGTCTACTTTGGTGGATTCGTCGTTCCTGGTTTCTTAAATACCAGCGATGTCTATCATTCATTTAGTGATGGCCTCAACCTTATCTCTAAATCTTACGTTATGTATTTGGAGCTTGCAGTTCTTGGTCTTGCAATTGCTGCAATGAGTGGAGTTGGATTCTACAAGGCAATTAAGTCACTTAATGGTGGCGATAAGGAAGTCATCGACAGCTTTGCATCATTTATTGCTGAAGGCTGGATCTTAGCAATCTTCTTATTCTTAAATGGCGCAGTCTTATTTGGAATGATCTCTGGTGAATCAAATGTAGCATTCACAATCATCATCATGATCGTCTTTGC
>JAKSVD010000200.1 GCA_024408305.1 Bacilli bacterium
TGTTTCGTATTCAGGCGACTGCTTGATGTCATCGTTTATCTGAAATAGATCCGGTAATCGCGTAAGGTGCGCACAACCATGCAGGATGGCATATCAGCTTCTTGAAGATGGTGAAGAAATCGAAGACGCCTACTTTGCCCTATCCACCAAGGATTTGATGACATTGGACTATGTCTCTTCTTTGATTGACCTAGATGTTGATTCCTTAAAAATCGAAGGACGTTTAAAAAGCGAAGAATACATCTACACCGTAACTAAAGCCTACAGACACGCTCTTGATGCTGTATTTGAGGCTAGAAGAAACGATGATTTATATGAAGACAAAAAGAATCTTCAGAAGATATTCTCTAGAAACTTCACCAAAGGATTCCTTAATGGAGAGACACCTTTTGGAATTTTGAATATGAACACTTCTTCTCACCAAGGAGAAAGAGTTGGTGAGGTCATAAGGACAACAAACTCAAGAGTCACGATCAAGTTAGAAAAGCCTGTCCACCGTCTTGATGGCATAAGATTCAATGACAAGAGACAATTCGGCTTATCAATCGAGAAAATGTTCATCAAAGGAAATCCTGTTGAGGAAGCTAGACGCGGAGATATCATCGAATTATCAGGAATAGAAAACGCCTATAAACTTAATGGCTTAGAAGTCATAAGAACAAAAGATTATTTGCTAAATAAAAACATCGAAGAAGAGCTGAAGAATAAGCTTAAGGTCGGTGTTAGCGCATCTTTTACTTCTAGACCTGGAGAAGCGATTTCCCTGTCGCTTGAATTCAATGGGCATTCAATTACAGTCGAGGGTGATGTTGCTCAAATAGCCAGCGGTTCTGGCACCTCCTGGGAGAGGATAAAAGAGCAATTATCTAAATCAGGAGACTATCCATATTATATTAACAATATAAATATAGATGTGAAATCCTGTTTCATTCCCGTTTCTTCAATCAATAAATTAAGGAATGACGCTTTTGAGAAATTAAGGAATTCGATGACTGTTAGAAATAATGTTGGACCTCTTGAATACATTTCTTCTATTGAGGATCAAAACGTTGTCGAGTCCATCAAAGCTATAGTTGAGTCTCCGTCTCAGGAAATCTATTGCAAGAACATGGGCTTTGAGACATTTAGCGACGATGGTGAATGCTCCACTTCTCCACGCGTAGATTTCCACCCGGTTTTCAGAGGCGAGAAGACAATCGTTAATTACCCAATAATCGCAAGAGATAGAGAATTTATTGCCTCAGAATACTGCAATATAACAAATTCATATGCACTTGATTGTTATTTTGAATTAGGCTGCAAAGAAGCGATTCTTTCATTGGAGCTAGATTCTAACTCGATCAAAGAATTGATTGCCGATTTTAAAAGACGCCACGGATTCACTCCAAACACGGGAATAATCGCCTACGGAAGGGAAGACGCGATGCTTTTGAGATCATGCCCAATCGGCACAATCTACGGGAACAAGAAAACTCACTGTGAGAGATGTCACAACCACCACTACGAATTAAAAGATAGGGTTGGAGCTAGGTACACATTAATCGGCGATAGAAACTGTAACACACGCGTATTGCTAGATAGGCCAATTTACCTCATTGATAAAATTGAGGAGCTACACAACCTCGGCATATCAAACATCTATCTCCGCTTCATCGATGAAAATGATGACACTTTAGATGAAGTCGTTATGTCAATTTGGAATAAAGAAAATGTGGCCATCGACTATACGCGCGGCCACTTCACCAAAAAAGCAATTTAACAGTTGCAATCGGGTTTTATTTTTACCTTTTTAACGTTCTTA
>JAKSVD010000201.1 GCA_024408305.1 Bacilli bacterium
ATGACTTGAAAGGTCTTTTGGCTTTTCTTTGCAAGAGGAAAAACGTTTTCGTAATAATAAGCGGTGGTGATGGTGTTCTTTTTATCAAGAATGTAGGTTGGAATATATGACTTTCCGTCTCTTCCTAAATCAGCTGAACCGTATTCAATGCCGCAGCAGGTCGTATATTCTTTAAGGGCTTTAAACATTATATCGGTTGTCTTTTCTCCTTTAGACCCATAGAAAATTTCTGTTACTTTTTTGTTGTTTAGGAGATACAAAGAAGGAGTACCGCCGTTGATGACGTTGGACGTTACTTTTTGTATGCCTTTTTCAGCGATATAACGATTTAAAGCAGATGCGCTTTCGGAGTTGTTGTTATTGATGACGAATATAGTTAACCTCAAATAAGCAATGTCTTTGATAAGGCTAGGTATAACTTCTTGGCAGGAATGACAATCCTCACTATAGAAAAGAAGCAATATATCTTCTCCACATTCAACGGTTTTAATCACTTCGTCGATATCAGAATACCTTAAATGTGTCTTATAAGATTGCTCACCCGTCGTGTACGATTGAGAAATGGCGTCCATGCTTCTATAGAGAATATAGTCTTTAGATAAATCTAATTTTTTGTAATTGAAAACTTCACCTTTGCAGGACGCTAGGCACATAAGAGGGATCAACGATCCGATAATTAATGATTTCTTTTTCATATTAGAATGTGTACTTTCTCGCTTCTTCTACAAGCTGTTTGGTTTCTTTCGAAACATTGTTTAATCTATACGTTTTAAAGGCTTTTACAATCGTCTGGCCAGGAACGTTGCCTTTTCTAACGTCTTTTCTATAGGCAATCATAACCTCACCTTCTTCCTGATGAGAGTTAATTAAAGCGACTTCCGCAGCCACTCTGATTTCATCATCGGTTGGATTATCTTTTTTGATAATGACATGAGAGCCGGAGTTGCCCATGACGTGTAGCCAAAGATGGTCCTTTGCGGTTTCAAATAAGAAAGTCAGGCAATCGTTTTGCTTCTGGTTTTTGCCATATAGAATCTTCGTGCCTTTAAAGTCTATGAAATATGGAAGAGAAGCAGAGGACAATCCGTTCCATTTATCGCTGTGTTTTTTCTTGTTTTGGTTAATGATGGCGATATCTAAATCTTTAGCGAGCAATTCCAATCCAGCTTCGTCTGCGTGCTCTAATTGAGTTAGAGATAAAGCAACATCTTCAATTTCTTTCTTGGCCTTTTCTTTATTAAGCTCGGCTTGGACCATTGTCATCTTCGCCTTCTTGGCCTTTTTGTAGTATTGATTAGCGTTCATTGCTGCGTTCTTCGAAGGATCTAGTCTAATTTCTTCTCCTTCGTAGACAAACGAACTTGCTTTAGGCTCAATCTCATCGAAGCACATGTAGATCGCATCGCCAAAGCGTCCGTCATCAAGATGTTCCTTCGCCCCCTCAATATCTTTATCTAAAGAAATAAGTTTTCTCTCTAAGAGTTTCTTCCTGTTTTTAAGCGACTTAATTAAATAGGAAAATCTATCCAATTTACGTTTATTTGCGAGGATTTCTTCAGCAAAAAGGCACTCTTTTTCATAAATTGATGCATCAAAAGTCGAAGATTTTGCAATAAAGCCATTACCTTTAGGGGCCTCGTAAGTTAGGCCGCGAAGCATAGGTCTATCTTCTCCAAGATGGCCGCTCTTATAAGCAAGAGTAATTTTGTCATCAGCATCTGTGATAATTAAATTCGCATGATGAGGGAACATCTCTAGATA
>JAKSVD010000202.1 GCA_024408305.1 Bacilli bacterium
GCTTACATTTGACAAAGCATTATAGAATGTTTTTTTCTTTTCATCATAATACAAATAAATTGTATCATTGATGTCCAGGCTTTTACTTCGTACTTTCACTATCCCTTTATGCTCTTGATCTATAAAGCCTTCAAAGACAGCTAACGCTTTATCAAATATAACAGTCTGTTCATTAAGAATCGGAGTCTTCTTCCCCTCTATGGTCTGATAAAAATCAACCTTAAAAAAGTTTTCAATCCGTGAGGCCAACTGATAGGTCTTACTATATTCTGACAAGTAATCAGGTTGAAACAAATCCATCACGTATCTATAAACACGAGTTATGGACGCCTCGGTCCACTTGTCTCTCATTTGTTGGATGATCAATGTCGTTCCTTCGTCTTTGGTTTTCTTCACCAATTCTAACGGAAACTTAATAGAAGTCAGGTCTCTATCATTGTAAAATTCATTCCAATCTATCGAAAGTCTGATAGCATCCTCGCTTTCGCTACTCTGAGAAATAATGGTGAGTTGTTTCCCCAACCTCTGAGCTGCAAATCGACCAATACCCTTCTTCCCTGCTTTAGTTCTATGAAATATCGAAGAAATCGGATTATGCACCTTATCAGTCGAAGAAATACGCATAAAACCATTCAATAATTGCGACTGAGTCATGCCAACTCCATTATCCGAAATAATCAAGGTTCCTCCTTCTTCATTTGTATCTACAAATTCAACCTCTACAATTGTTGCATCCGCATCATAAGAGTTCTTGATTAATTCAGACACCGCTGTTTCTGCCTTGCCTACCAATTCGTATCCTAATCTTTGAATTAGGCCAGCATCAACAGAAAAGCCAACTTCGGACAAAACCTGTTCTTGCATATTATCAAAATTAATTAATCCATTCATTAATACGATTCCACACAATCTCCAGCATACGCTCTGTTCTATCCTCCACCAACTGAAGATTCCACGAATCATCGAGTGCCATTGACGAAATCGAAGATACATGATTATTGTAATGGCAACTTTTGAGCAGATCAATAGAGCTACTAATAAGGGTTATTCCCAATTTCGAAGCCAACGATTGAACTTCATTCAACTTATCTGCGTCAGTTTCTGCAACACACTGATAATAAAGAAGTTTTTCTTTCCAACTTTTGTTTCCTGCTGAAGAATTTAAGTCTTGAGGTAACAAAGTTAAATTACCTAACTGGTTGTAAGGTTTGGTTTGATTGTCATACAGATCCGCCGACCAAAGGCTTCCTTTATTGCTTTGAGGAGCAATATGCTCAATCGTTTTCAAATTGGGTGAAATCCAGTTTTCAAGAGATAAATATTTCGAAGAACCAGTTCTAGCAGGTTTCATGAGTCCGGGTTGTGACTCGTCAGGAATGGTGTCATGCGCACAGATAAGAAGCGCTAGACGAATAATTTCGTTTCCTGTCTCATCGTACTTAAGTCGACTTTTAGCGCGGTCTTTCCATTTGTCAAAAGTGTCTATTTCTTTATTTGCCAGAATTTTCTTGATATGCTCCTTGACATCAGATAACGAGCATCTTCCGTCATGGGATTTATGGTGCTTGAAGAAATCCCGATACGTTGTGTCTAAACCCGAGTTTGAGTTAGAAGATCGCCAAAGAAAATAAAATGCAGCAACAGATTTTACTGTTTTAACAAAATCAGTTTTAGCGTCAGCCACATTGTATGCAATATTTGAATAGGAACTACCGAGGATAGTTATCGCCATCTTA
>JAKSVD010000203.1 GCA_024408305.1 Bacilli bacterium
GAAGCCGACGGAAGTTCAATATCTCTTTAGCCTGTACGTAGCGGATGTATGGATGTCGTGAGAGGGCATTCTGGTCGAGGTAGTTGATTTTTATTTTGGTAATGGGTGTTGGGTGATGGGTGTTGGCTGTTTGTTCTACGACCATGTATTTGAGAGAGGATTCAGGAAAGCCTTGAATCTCCAAGAGCTGATGCACGTTGGCGATGCCACCCAGTCGCTGGCGATATGCCACAATGCGCTTGGCATAGTAGGAGCCTATGCCCGGAATGCTCTTAAGTTCGGTGGTATCTGCTGTATTGATGTCGATGTATTCTCCATCCTTGATTTTTACGGGATTGGCAGCAAGTGACTGTTCCTTTGCAATATCGGATGATGTTTCTGCTTTGCTTTTACCTGCGAAATCGCTTTGTGACGGCTTTATTACATCAGCCGCCATTACTTCTCCCTTAATCTTGATATAAGGCTCCAGTCGCTTGTATTGCTTGAGTGTGAGACCGTATAGTCGTGCAAGATCAGTAGGCTTGTTGTATCTGCCTCCTGCCGCACGGTATTTGTATATGTTGCGCACCTGCCACGGTTGCAATCCAAGGCGCAACAGTTGTGTGCTGTCAGCGGTGTTCGGGTCGAAGTAGAAGAGTTCGTATTGTTTCTCGGGTACGTTATAGTATTGTGGTTTCTTCTTTCTTGGGTTCTCTTTATCAGCAAGTTCTTTCATGTTTTCGCTATCCGCATTATCCTTCCCGCCCTTCACCAATGGGAAGAGCACCAGACATGCTATGATTACCAATAGCAGTATGATGATTGTGTCGGAGTCAGATTTTCGGAAGTGTTTCATAAGATAGGTTGTATGAAATAGAAATTGATTCTAAAGTTTTATTTTTTTGTTGCCTTTGGCAAGAAATCTGGCAAGGAAATCCGTTTTGCGCTTCGCTTTTGAAATCATTTTGTTAGAAATAATTTAAAGATAGTCTTTATCTGTTTTTATTTCTGGTAGGATGCAAAGAGGAGTGTTTGATGATTGCCGTAAGAATCTTTTCCAAGGTTTTTCCGTGTATTCTTTCATTGTACCTATATATTTGGTATCTAATCTATCTACATAATGTTCTTTTTCGTGGTATTGGTAGACCTCACTATATACTTGTCCACCTTTTGAACTGGGTTTAGTAAAATTAATCAGAACACCAAATGGACAATGTGTTAAAAGCATGTAGTTCTTTAGTTGATCTCGGTGTTCTTCAAGAATACATTTCTTTGCTTTGCATTCAATGATGATATTGCCTTCTTGCCTTACTAGAACTAAATCACATCTATAACTTTCAGGCAAAAGTTGTTGGAATAGATATAGTGGAAGGTCATATTCTTTTCTTACATCATATCCTAACCATTTCAACAGGAATTTGAGACCATATTGATATGGGTATTCTGTTAATCCAGGTCTGTATTCATTATATACATCGAATGCGCATCCGATGATGTCATGAAAAACCTTCATTTTTTGATTATGTTGTGCAATTATATCCATAGTGGTTATGATTTTCGGGTTGTTTCTTGTTATGAAATCTTTTCTCCGCATGGGATTTCTAAATGAAAGGATTTCAAAGAGCTATGCTCTTAAATTGATTTCTAGCTCGTAGAGCTGCGGATTTCTCGCGTAGCGACATGTCTCAGAGGATGCCAAACTGATTAAGGAAGATAATCACGATACCTACAGGACAAACCACACGGATTG
>JAKSVD010000204.1 GCA_024408305.1 Bacilli bacterium
AGACACCGCCCTCTCAAGGCGGGTTCCCGGGTTCGAATCCCGGCAGGGTCACCAACATTAGAAGAACAAGCTCGATAATTAATCGGGCTTTTTTTCTTTGCTTGTATCAGAAACAACGCGTTGCTTTTAAAGTAATGTGAGTAAAGTACAATTTAAACACGGAGGTTTTATTATGGAAACGAAAGACATCATCTTAACGCTGAGAACGAAGAGCGGACTTTCTCAAGATGAGCTTGCCAAAAAAATGTTTGTAACAAGACAGGCTGTGTCCAGATGGGAGAACGGGGAAACAATTCCAAATACCGAAACACTAAAACTGCTGTCAAAAGAATTTAATGTCTCTATCAACACATTATTGGGAGCGCCAAAACAATTGATATGCCAATGCTGCGGAATGCCACTAAATGATGACATTATTTCTCATGATTCTGACGGTTCTTTGAATGAGGACTATTGCAAATGGTGTTATGCGGATGGCACATACACTTATAGTGATATGGATGATTTGATCAACGTATGCGTTGAATTTATGGCCAAAGAAGGATTCGATGAATCAGACGCGAGAAATCATATGAAGAAGAAACTTCCAACTTTAAAGTATTGGAAAAACTTTAGTGAATTGAGCGATAACGGTAAATTCGAAAGGTTCAAGCAGCAATTAATTAAAGAAATAAATGAATTGAACATTAGCGGGATGCCAAAACTTACAAGCCTAAGCGCATTGGTTGGGAGCTATGTGAACTTGTCATATCCACTACCTAGTGGCGAATGCGTTAAATTCTTGAACGATAATGCAACGTATCTCGGAAACCAATTAGAGTCATTGGATGATAAGAATAAATGCTTCGGAATATTGGCAAATGTAGATTTCATTTTGATATCGACATACGAAGAAAACGGAAATAATCCCCAGCTAATCCTATTTAAAAAGAGATAGAGCATCAATCAAGGTTTGCCTAATCTAAAATGTACCCCTAATCCTGGACGAAAACTGGGAAGGGGTATTTTTCATGAAGTAATTTTTATTAGGAAAAAGAAAACCGATTCTTTGAGAACCGGTAATTCTAGTAACTATTCAATGGCGGTCAAAAGTCTCTCAACCACTCTATCTTTTCCTAAAATATCAATAACCTCGTGAAGGTTTGGAGAATTCTTGGAACAGGTAAGAGCGATACGGATTAATTCCGCTGCGTCTGCGACATTTCCTTTGTAGGCCTCAGGATTTGCCTTATATTCTTTGTTATTTGTCGCAAAGCCGTTCTTTTGGGCCAATTCTTTGACGCTGTTGAACCACGTTGACTCGTCAACGCCATAAAGCATCTCTTCCGCCGCTTTCTTTAAGAAATCATTGATGAATTCTTTATCGAATTTTTCGTTAAATGGAAGTCCTGCCCTCTTGATCTCGACATAGTCTTCATCGAAGAAGAATCTGGTGATCGGTTCGATGTCGCTATATTTAGCAAAGTCCTTACGTGGGTTTGGCTTGTCCTTATCAATATTGATGATTCTAGCTAGATATCCAGTGTCTTTTTCAATCTTTGCATATAACTTCTGGTCATATTCTTTTGCCCACGCTGTTGCGGCTGGAAGGATTGTATCAGCGTGTTCTTTGCCCAATACTTCTCTGCAGAAATATGCAAGTTTATCGATATCGAATAACGCACCATCTAATGACATCTTGTTCCATGTGAACTGGAAGTGTGAGATATCGTAAT
>JAKSVD010000205.1 GCA_024408305.1 Bacilli bacterium
CTGCGCTGTTTCTTGCCATATAGAAAAGGAACGAAGCCGATTCTACTGTAGTTGACACATAGATAAGCAAATCAAGGAAATGAGAATATGCTGGGGATGTTTCAATGAAGTTTATTGCGGCCTCGGAATCGCCTGCGTCTATATATGCGGACAGTGTATCCAATGCACTTGCGAAAGCAGGGTCTATTGTCCCGGATAAAGACGAATAGAGTATCGAGAAAACAAAAGTTGCCAAGAAGCTCCAAAGCATGGACAAAAGAAGAGATGTGATGATTCTATAAATGCCCATGAAGTTAGGTTTGAAATAAAGCTTGAAGAGATTGAAGAAATGTTGTGAAGGAACGTCTCTTCCGTCTCGATAAATCATGTATGTGCAAACCTGAGTGGCAAAATACAAAGGAACTAACACTAATCCTAAAAGGATTATGTTGAAGAATCCCAGACCATATCCATACATGGTAAGGACAAATTCAAATAGCCATACAGCAAGGACGACTAATGTGAAAAAGCCTAAGAAAGGGAGAGATTTACCTAGGACTTTAAAATAGCTTTTAAATGCTGGTTTGATGAATGATGTTTTATTGTTTTCCATTTTTTGTTTCTTCTGAGATTTCGTAGAGGTCGTGGATCGCTTTATGCAAGTCATCCGGATTGATGTTGCCAATCTGCTGGCTTTCGTATTTTTTAATTACTTTTTCGAGTTGTGAATAGGTTGTCAATTGCACTGCCCCTTCAATGTTTTTGAAGCCTGTGACAAAGCAATCGTCGTTGATTAGAACAATACCAACAACATATTCGATTGGAAGATTTCGCTGGATGCTAAGACGGATAATCATGTTCTTGGTTTCCATAAGTGGATTGACTATTTCCGTTTTCACTACGGCATCTTTTCTTCCTTTGGTGAAATATCTCCACCAATCATCGGTCGCAGAACCAACGATTGTTCCATCGAAATAGCGATCGTTGATTATATAAATGTATTTGTCGCCACCGATGATGTGGTCGATCTTCATTGTTTTGCCTTTATCGAATTCGACTTCGAAGTTGTTGATTAGATATAAATCTCTATCACGGACTATTTTTATGATTTTCTGATAGAAAACTTCGTTTGGGGAATTCCTGAAAATGAATCGCTTGACTGGCTTATAGAAGAACCAGAAAAGAAGAGCGGCCCCTACAAGGATGGCTGCCACGATGAAGATTGTAACTTTAACTTCAAACGCCATTAATTGCTCATTCTTTCCGCGATTTTTATCGCTAAATTAGCCATATTGGTTAACGTGTTCATTCTTTCTTCTGCACCAATTTCCTCATTATAGACGAATGAGTCGCTGACCGTGCAGATGGCAAGAGCCTTTTTGTCAAAATGCATTGCGTTGCAATATAAAGCATACGCTTCCATTTCAACACCCATGACTCCTTGGGACTGGTACTCTTTCCAAATATTGACGTCATAATCATAGAAAGAGTCGCTAGAAATCATCTGGCCTACATGCGTTGTGGCCTCTTCAGATTCCTCTTTTGCAATATCGACAAGTTCTTTTGTTGCCTTTGCGACATAGTCTTCAGGAAGACCGTGCATCTTTGCCCAGCTTGAGTCTGTTATCGCTTCTTCTGCGATAAGCATATCTCTCACATGAACGCCTTCTTTGTATGAGCCACATGTTGCAACACGGATAATCGTTTCGACTCCATAATGGGAATAAAGCT
>JAKSVD010000206.1 GCA_024408305.1 Bacilli bacterium
GAGAAGATGCAGATTGCAGTATTCGTAGACAGCTTCAATCTCTTCGCCTTCTGCATGATTCGTAAATAAGTCTTTTGCGACTCTCTTTTTATTTTTAACAATTAGAGTATTCGCAGCTTTTAATATCTTCTTTGTGGAACGGTAGTTCTCGTTAAGGATTACTGTCTCTGCGCCTGGGAAAGACCTTTCGAAGTCAATGATGATTTCTTGGTTTGCACCTCTCCATGTGTAAATTGTTTGGTCAGGGTCACCGACAACATACAAAGATGTTTCGCTGCATGTTAATAATTTAAGTAATTTGTACTGGATGTCGTTTGTATCTTGGAACTCATCGACAAGAACATGATCAAAGCGATGCGACCATTTGTAATGAATGTCGTCGTCGCCCTCAAGAACCATGATTGTTTTCAAAAGAAGGTCATCAAAGTCTAACGCATAACATTCAGATTTTGCTTCTTCATATCTTGTGTACATCTTGTGACAGATCTTTTCGTCTTTGAAAGATTCCCATTTGATTTCAATATCCCATGGGTAAAGGCCTTTGCCTTTTTTGCGCCTGATATATTCAGTTACTGTCTTAACTATTTCGTCGCTCTTTTTGTATCCAAACTCAACGGCAACATTTTTAATCAATCTCTTTTGATCATCTTCATCAAAAATCGTGAAGTGTGAAGGATAGCCGAAAGCTTCATGTTCCATTCGTAAGAACTTTGAACAGAAAGCATGGAAAGTTGATATGTGAAGATTTGGCGTATAACCAAGGAGCTCGTGAACAAGCTTAGCCGCTCTCTCGTTCATCTCGTGAGCGACTTTATTTGTGAACGCGATAGCTAAAATCCTTGATGGGTCGATGTGGAAGTTACTAATGAGATACGAAATTCTATACGTTAAAACACGGGTCTTACCTGAACCCGCCCCCGCAATAATCCTTAAATACTGCGAAGAAGACTTAACAGCAGCTAACTGCTTATCGTTTAAAAGTGATTCATAATCCATATTAACGTAGTTAATTATATACTTTTAGTGTGCCCTCTTCTAGAGAGAGGACTATTCATTGTTTAATTTTTTTAGCTATAACAAAGACAGCATCAAAGATATATATCTTTTTGTAAGAAAAGAAGATAATAAGAATATGAAGGTTTTAACTAAGCAGGAAACCCCTACAGGAAACATTGCATTATTGGCGATTTTCTCTGCAATTCTCGCCTCTTTTTCACTTTTGATGGCTTTTATCCCTGGCCTTAGCATTGCTTTAGGACTCTTCTTGCCATTAGTAAGTGCGGTGGCTATTTATTTCACTGAAAACAAATATTTGCCCTTCTATGTCATAGGCGCAACTGCTCTTTGCATCGGCGTATCGTTCTTCAATATAGGCGATACTTTATTCTTTGTTGTGCCAAGCATTGTTTCCGGTTCTCTTTTTGGTTTCATGAGAACGAAAAAGATTCTTCCGCAACTTAATCTTTTTATAATCGGATTGGCCCAATTCATTCTTCACGTTATTGCCTATTATCTTTTAATAGCAATCACGGGCGTAGATATGATTAAAGTCATCTTTTCTTTCTTTGGTTTTAACGTAGAAGAGCAATTTAATTTCTTAATATATCCTGCCATAGCGTTTATGCTCGCTTTCTCTTTAGGAGAAACTGGGCTTAGTCATTTGATTATCGAAGGATTCCTAAATAAATTTTCTGAAGAAGAAAGCA
>JAKSVD010000207.1 GCA_024408305.1 Bacilli bacterium
AACTGCTGATAAACCGATGACTACAACTGGAGTTGATGGGCCTGCTGTCTTTAAGACCTGGCCCTTTTCGTTTGTCATACGTCTGATCTTTCCGAAGATTTCTCCGACGACGACATAGTCTGAATTGTTTAATGTACCGTTCTGGACTAAAAGTGTGGCCTTTGGACCTTCACCCTTATCGAGGTTTGCTTCAAGTACGGTGCCGATTGCGTATCTATTTGGGTTGGCTTTGAGCTCTGCCATTTCAGCCTTGATTGCGATTGCTTCAAGCAAATCGTTGATGCCTTCGCCAGTTTTTGCAGAACATGGAACCATCATGACATCGCCACCGTATTCTTCGGAGATGACGTTATGAGCCATGAGCTGTTCCATTGCTCTTCTTGGGTTTGCGCCAGGAGCATCCATCTTGTTGATAGCAACAAGGACTTCGCAGTTTGCTGCCTTAGCGTGGTCGATAGCCTCGATTGTCTGTGGCATAACGCCGTCATCAGCTGCAACGACGAGAACGCAGATATCGGTGACTGATGCACCACGTGCTCTCATTGCGGTGAATGCTGCGTGTCCAGGAGTGTCGATGATTGTGATCTTCTTGCACTGGAAGTCTTTCTGATAAGCACCGATTGCCTGTGAGATACCACCGGCTTCGTGTGCTGCGACATTTGAATTTCTGATAGCGTCGATGATGCTGGTCTTTCCGTGGTCGACGTGTCCCATGACTGTGACTACTGGAGGACGCTCCTCTAAGAGGGATTCATCATCTTCGATCTCTAAATCTTCGAAATGCTCTGCATCGACGATCTTCTCTTTCTTGAAGTCATATCCGAATTCAAGACAGATCTCACCAATCATTTCATCTTCGAGCATAGCGTTGATGGTGACCATCTTGCCCTGCATGAAGAAATATTTGATGATCTGTGGGACTGGAACGTTGATTGCAGTAGATAATTCTCCTACGGAGAGTGGCTTTGAATAGGTGAAGACACCGCCATTGACCTTAGCGCCTTCGTCCTTCTTCTTTCCTGGGCGAGATTCGAAGTTGCTGGTTCTTTGGAAGTTGCCTCCCTTTCCGCCTTTATTCTTGTTGGAATGGAAATTGCCTTTGTTATTATTTCCCATGGTTATTCTCCTTTCCTGAGGTAGGCTTTTGCAGCCTTCTGATCAAAGATGCCGATGTAATTGACGACATCTCTCCCGACTGCGTTGCCTAACTCGCTTTTGCTAAATTCTTCGATGTAAGGGATATTGTTTTCTTTTAAGCGCGAGAGGAATGCTTTTCCGGTGTTACTTGTGATGTCTTTTGCAACAATTACAAGCTTCGCCTTAAGTGCATTTACCTCAAGATCCGGCCCGATTTTAGCCGAATTGGCTCTGAAGAGAATCCCCAAGAAACCTAATTTATTATTCATATTTTTCGATTTCCTTTAACTCTTCAGGCTTTAGGTTGCGTTTTAGAACCTTTTGGAAGACACCCTTCTTCAAGGCTTCCATAACGCTGCCTCGCTTAATGTAATAACCGCGCCCATCATAAGAGGTAGACGGAAAGATGAGGGTATCATCCTTCACTGTAAAGCGGATCAGTTCCTCTTTTGGAAAGGATTCGCGGCTTACGATGTCTCTTCTCTTATTCTGGATTTGCATATTAATAATTGTCTTCGTCGTACTCGTCGTATTCATCTGGATCGATATCGTCTTCGAAGTC
>JAKSVD010000208.1 GCA_024408305.1 Bacilli bacterium
TCTAAAGATAAGGGGACTTTTTTATATGGCACTTCAACAACATGCTATTAAAGAGATCAAAGAAATTATCGCTCAGTATATCAATGAGCCAACTCCTTTGATGATGATCCTTTCTGCTGTCCAGACGAAGTTCGGATACATTCCAATGGAAGCGCAAGAACTCATCTCTGAAGAAACCGGAATCAGCGTTGCAGAAATCTACGGCGTTGTCACTTTCTACAGTTTCTTCTCTCTCAAACCAAAAGGAAAGTACATTATCGGTGTTTGCTTAGGAACAGCTTGCTACGTCAAGAATTCACAGCAGGTCATCGATAGATTCTGCCAGTTACTTGGAATCAAGCCTGGCGAAACATCTGAAGATGGACTCTTCACAATCGACGCATTAAGATGCATCGGCGCTTGTGCTCTTGCTCCAGCCGTCAGAGTCAACGACAAGGTCTATCCGCAGGTCAAGGTCGATGACGTACCAAAGATCATCGCCGAATACTTAGAGAAAGGAGCTAACTAATCATGGAAATCGTCAAAGATGAAGTAATGCTTAAGATCGCTCACGAATCTCTTAAGAAGAAACTCGATGAAAAATTCCACGCTGAAGGCGGTAAGAAGGCTATCGTCATCTGCGGTGGTACAGGATGTTTATCATCTGATTCAGTCGCAATCAAAGATAAATTCTTAGAAATCATTAAAGAGGAAGGTCTTGAAGACAAAATCTCAGTCAACATGGTTGGCTGCTTCGGATTCTGCTCACAGGGCCCATTCGTCAAGGTTTATCCAGACGACACACTCTATCGTAAAGTCAAGGTCGCAGATGTTCCAGAGATCGTCATGAAGGACCTTGTCCACCACGAAGTTGTCGAAAGACTCTTATATGTTGATCCGCTCACCAACGAGAAAGTCGTTAAGATGGAAGACATCAACTTCTATAAGAAACAGAAGAGAATTGCTCTTTATGGATGCTCAATCATCGATCCAGAGAACATCGAAGAAGCAATTGGTTACGGTTCATTCCAGGCTCTCAATAGAGCTCTCCACATGGACCGCCAGGAAGTCATCAACGAAATCCTCGCTTCAGGATTAAGAGGAAGAGGCGGTGGCGGCTTCCCAACAGGACGTAAGTGGCAGTTCGCTTACAACCAGGATTCAGAGGAAAAATACGTCGTTTGTAATGGTGACGAAGGCGACCCAGGTGCATTCATGGACCGTTCAATCCTCGAAGGAAACCCATTATCAGTTATCGAAGGTATGATGATTGCTGGTTATGCAATCGGCGCTAAAGAAGGTTACTTCTATGTCCGTGCTGAATACCCAATCGCAGTCAATAGATTAAATATTGCAATCAAGCAGGCTAAGGAAATCGGCTTACTCGGCAAGAACATCCTTGGCACTGACTTCTCATTCGACGTCCATTTAAGATTAGGCGCAGGCGCATTCGTTTGCGGTGAAGAAACAGCTCTTCTTAACTCAATCGAAGGACAGCGTGGTATGCCAAGACCAAGACCTCCATTCCCAGCAGTTAAGGGTCTCTGGGGCAAACCAACAATCGTTAACAACGTCGAAACACTCGCATGCGTCCCATATATCATCAGAGAAGGCGTCAGCGAATTCACAAAATACGGAACCGAAAAGTCCAAAGGAACAA
>JAKSVD010000209.1 GCA_024408305.1 Bacilli bacterium
GTGGGAGTTCTTTATTGTGGTCGCCGGTCATGGCCTGATCCAGGAAAGAAAGATCGGCACGGATGAAGTACTGAACTTCGAAGTGTCCGGAGACAAGATCCAGGCGGTGCATATGCTGCCGGGGTATACGCATAACATCATCAACCTGAGCGAAACGGAGAATCTGGTGACGGTGATGTGGGCGAATGAGCAGTTTGATCCGAAGAGGCCGGATACGTTTGGGGAAAAGGTTTAGGAGGGTACAGGGCGCTACGCGCCAGGGAGGAGGGTGAAGGATATAAAGCAACAGTTTACAATTGTGCGTATTGTTGATATCCTTGACATGAAGTTTAGCTGGCATATATATTCGGCGACTATTAAGTGTTTGAGATGATGAATCTGCTATGTGTTAATTTGGAAAGTGAGGAATAACAGATGCTACAAGATGAAATCAACAAGAAAGCAAATGAGATATATAAAGAAGCATATCAGATGTCTTTGGGGGAACTTGCTAATTTATATCGTGATGGGGAACTGGATATTCATCCAGAGTTCCAACGCCTTTATAGATGGTCTAACTATCAAAAAACAAAACTAATTGAATCTATTATGCTCAACATACCGATTCCTCCGATTTATGTGAGTCAAAACGATGAAGGCGTATGGGACGTTATAGATGGTGTTCAAAGACTTTCGACCATTTTTCAATTCATGGGAATATTAAAAGACGAAGAAGGCAAATTGATAGAACCGCTTGTTCTATTGAAAACAAAAGATTTGCCGTCTTTTGAAGGCATGCTGTGGAACAGTGCTGATGAACGCCATTCTTTTACAAGAGAACAACAACTTGAAATGAAAAGGGCACGAATTGATGTTACTATCTTGAAAAAAAACAGTGATAGCAAAACAAAATATGAACTATTTCAACGTTTGAATACGGGTGGGTCTCACTTAAGCGATCAAGAAGTAAGAAACTGCCTCATCATTATGGAAAATCGAGATTTTTACTATTTTGTCTTGGAATTGAGCAAAAATGAGCATTTTCTTAACTGCATTCCAATAACTGATAGAAAAAGTGACGAACAATATCGACTAGAATTGATAATTCGCTTGCTTATTGCCGATCATGTTCATTGGGAAGATACCAAAGAATATGAGGACAACCAAGAACTACTTGATGAAGAAATATTAAAGTGCTGTTCTGACGCAGATTATCCTTTTGAAGTAGTAAAGGATTCTTTTCAAAAAACATTTGCGCTTCTTGATAGTAGCATAGGAGAAGATGCCTTTAAAAAGTACGTTTCTGAAGATGATAAATTCAAGGGTGGTTTTTTCCTTGCTGCATATGATGCAATTTCGATAGGCGTTTATCGAAATATCGAGGACCTTGAAAAGCGCGAAGATGCTAAGTCATGTGTGGTTAAGAAAGTAAAGAATATGGTCACGAATCCTCAATTTATTGAGTCTTCCAAGCATGGAGTTCGGGTAAACGACAGATATAGGAAATTATCCGATTGGGGAGAAAAGTATTTTAATGAAGAAAATTAGGAGTAACATAGATTTAGAAGACTTTATTTCAGAAGAATGGTCATGGCGGAAGAAAGAACTAACTTCGCTTTGCGCTAATATTCATACAGCAAGATCATT
>JAKSVD010000021.1 GCA_024408305.1 Bacilli bacterium
AGCAACAAAGTCCTGAGCGGAACGAAGAACCTAGAAGAGTACGAACCCGAAGACAACGAGCCAACCGACAAAGAAACCGCCGAAGCTGACGACTCAAGCGATGAGTAAGCGGATGAATCCTTTCTTGTGTCCGAATGCAGACCATCTGACGATGATTTCTGTGATCCAGTTGACTCCAGGAATCAAAAGTAAAATGATCTGGACGATTCTAGGCCATGAGTTGAATGTTTTCATATATGTATCTCCTTATATCCTTATTATATATTAATATATAAGGCATTAAAAATGATTTTGCATTATAGAACGGTGTCAATTAGTGAGGAAGCGTCCACATATAAGGCATTCGCTAAAGAGAGTACTGAGGAATATGAGGCTTTAGCGAGATCTTTGCTTCCGATTTCATATTGTTGCAAGGTTCTGATATTTACACCCGATTTAATTGATAATTGACCCTGAGTCAAGCCAGCTTCAATCCTAGCCTTTTGCAATCTGGTTGTTTTTCTTCGTCTTAGAAGCACTTCGGTTAAGGCTTCAACGAATTTATCCTCGGACACTTCGTGATATGGATGGTACATTGAGAGTATATCGGACATAGAAATATATTCGAATAATTCTTTAAAAGTCATTTTCTTTATATAGACAAAATACATCAAGACCCAACCACCCCAATACTCTTTGCTTCTTGAAGAGGATGTTATGTATTGTCTTGGGGAAAATTCTACGTTGCATTTCTCTAGTATGCGGTCCGCAGCATCGGAGCCACTGATTCCTGAAACATATTGCGGGTAAAGATTGTAGAAATAGGAATCATAGCCTGAGCCTAAGAAAAATGGAGTGAACTCATCTATATCGAAGCCCAAGAAATTTACCGCATAATCAAAACATGACGCAAGGTTATCCATAGCGTCTTTTATGAATAAACTAGAATAGTCGTTCATCATTGTTTTTTACCCCCTCTTTAATTAAATCAACAACTCGCAATCCGCCTAAATCCAATTCGCGTATCAAATTGTTATATTCTGTTGTTGCTCTAATGTTTCTCTCAAGTTGCTTGGCAAAATATAAAGAACGCGAAACTTCTTCAGAATCTATGAATTCAATCGAATCGAATGCTTTTTCGCTGATCAAGACCACTTGTTCTCCTAGTTTCCCTAATTTCATAACGCGTTTCAACTGACCAACTGTTATTGCGTTTGATAAAAACGCCCTGGTGAAAGAGAAATAAGAATCATCCGCCCTATACCCAACAATCACGTCGTATGATTTGTAGTCGATTGAATAATGTTCAACGATATATTTTGCACCAACCTGAGATATCTCATCATGAAGATTAACTTTTCGATTTTCTATTAAGATAGCTAGCCAATTCAATACATTGTAATTTCCTCTATTTAGATAAAGAACTTTGAGACCATTGATATCTAAGGAGTAATGGTTGACCACTCCGCCTCTATCTGGAGTTACCGCCCATTCTTTTGCTATCTCTTCATTCTCGGTGAGATAAAATCCCTGGCCATAGTCATTATTTTTCTTTCCATAGCCGTATATTGGTTTTTTGACAACTACGGGTGAACCGTGATACAAATCCATGATAGTACCTCCTATACTTCCCTAGAAGTACCTATATTTTATACTTCTTTGGAAGTAGTTGAAAGAGTGAATAAGAAAAACCAGCAAGGGAATGCTGGTTAATCATAATTATTTGGGCTCTATTAAATTTTACTTGGTTTGACTTTTTTGAATACCAAGTTATTTAACAAAAAACGGAACCGGCTACAAGCTCACGAACGGCAGGTTGGAATGCATGAACAACCACCTCAAGACAGTCGAAAAGAAAGCCTATGGATACAGGAATTTCTCCAGATTCAGGAGAAGATACCTGCTCATTTTGCGCAACAGAAAAGAGGGCGACTAACGAAGCCCTCTTTGTGGCCAAGTAAAATTTAATGGTTTTTGGCCCTATACCAAGTTAAACCAAGTAAAATTTAATAGAGCCGAAAAAAATCCCCCGCTTCCGCGAGGGATTCAATTCATCTAGTGGTGACCCCACCGGGATTCGAACCCGGGAACCCGCCTTGAGAGGGCGGTGTCTTAACCGCTTGACGATAGGGCCGCGAGCAATATTAAACCATTATGTATTTTTGTTTTCAACATAAAAGAAAACATAGGCTATGCCAAACATAATATTTAAGACAGTTTAAAGATTTGAAAGTATATCTCTGATGCATTGCCTTAATTCGTCGATTACTAATTGATAGTTATCCGAGTACCAAGGATCCTCAATCTCGAAAATGTTATTGCTATATTCAAAAACAGGTTTGCATTTGTTAGATGGATCTTTGATTAGATATGAAAGGATTCGCATGTTGCTTGCGTCCATATAGAAGAGGTGATCACACCAATCGACATCCCTTTGAGTTAAACGTCTAGCGCTGTGTTTAATGAATGGAATGCCATTATCTCTAAGCGCAATTTTCATAGGCGGATATATGTCGTTTCCTATCTCTTCATTTGATAAGGCTAGCGAAGTAACTTCGTACTTATCAGCGATGCCTTTTGCTTGTATTTCCTGCCTGAAGATCATCTCGGCAGCAGGGGAACGGCAGATTGAACCATGACACACAAAAATAATTTTTACCATGACACAATTTTAAAAAGACCAAAAGCAGTTAACAATCTTGTAAGCACTTACTCTAAAAATTTCATAATGCATTTTTGAAAATCGAAAAAGTGCAGATATATTCGAAAAACTATGCGAAATCGCGGTTATTTTCCTATATGAACATTATGCTCTAAGCTGCATTTTTTAAATACGAACAAATGAATTATTAAAATAATAATTGACATTATTTCAGATTCTTGTAACTTTTGCACAAAGCAAAAGGAGTCATTTATGAGCCCAAAATTCAATCAGTTCAAAACAAAAATGACAATTGAAGAATAAGTTCGTGCACTTTTGATTTAGTTATCAGTCGGATTATTGCTTGCCGGAGGAGCCTTTATTGCCATCAAGGTAACTGGCTTTGATACGAGCAAGTATTTCAGTGCTGGCGAGACTGACCTTACCGCTCTAGTTATTGCTGGAGCAGGGGTTCTAGTTGCAGCAGCATTATTCTGCCTGATTTTCTTCCCATTCCGTCCTAGCGACAAGAAAGTTGCTAAACGCCTTGATGAAGAGCTTGGCCTTAACGAAAAGGTTCAGACCATGGTTGCTTACCGTGATCAAACCTCTGCCATCCACGAAATCCAGAGAGAAGACACCATCAGCATTTTGAGTGCCAAGCCAACCAAGGCTTTGAAATTCAAAACGCCAATACTTCTCATTTGTGCATTCGCTTTGACAGCAGCCGTTTTTACAACTTCACAAGTTTTGCCAAAGAAGGAAATTGAGATTTCCCATCAGCAAAAACCTGAAGATCCACCTTATGTTGTTAGCACTTGGCAGCAGGAAGCTCTTGTCGAACTCATCAAGTACGTCAAGGAATCTGAAGCTACCAACGATGCAAAGAAGTACCTCGTTCACAACCTAGAGAGCCTTTTGAATTACATCAGTAACGAAGATGGACATACTCAAACAGAGATGTTCCAGCAAATCGATATCATCTGCGCCATGAACGATGCTGACATGAATAAGGTCAATATCAGTGACGATATCGGCGATGCTTTATTCCACTCAGCCTCAACTGGTGTTCGTCAGATTGGTCAGGCTTTAAAGCAAGGTAAACCAGAAATTGTTGAAAAGGCAATCCTCGATTTAAGAGAAGACCTCAACCGCGAAACATGGAAGGCTTATGGCCAGGAAGTCCATGAAGAATTGGGTTTAGCTATGAAGGAAGCCTTAGGAAACATCCATGTTTATGAAACGGATGAAGAAGGCAACCCAACCGGTGTTGAGATCGACTTAATGACACTTCCAATGCCAAAGCAGCTTTGGAGAATGTCTATCTCTATCTTGAGCGAAACAGAAGCATGCAAATCTCAAGCTGAATTCTATGAAGCCCTCAAATCACCATGCGAACAGTGTGCTGCAAAGCTCCCTGATTTAATTGTTGAAGAGGCAATGAACGTTCTTGTTAAAGACTATGTCAACAAGCGTTTAATCGAAATCTTCAAGGTCACACCTGAAGATCACAAAATTGTTACCTCAACCTCCAATAACACCAATTGGGAGGATAATGGCCAGGACAACAACCCTGGTGGTTATGGTAAAGGTGACTTCGTCGTCGGTAGTGATGATACCATCCTCGACGCTGATGAAGGATATGTCCCTTATGCGGAAGTTATCGGCAAGTACCTCGCTGAATTAATCGAGATGTACGAAGACGGAGTGCTTCCGGAGGAATATAAAGATATTATTGATTACTATTACGGATTGCTCTACGGCACTGAAAAAGGTGATACCGAAGAGATCGTCCAAGGTGATGGTGAAGGAACAGGAGAATAAATAAAATGGAAAATGCAGAACAGGTAAAAATGTTCAGTGAATCAATCGCAAAGATCAAAGAACAGATTCACAAAGACGTCGTCGGTCAAGAAGACATCATCGATAGCATCATCGTTGCTATCATCTCAGGAGGTAACGTCCTTCTCGAAGGTGTCCCAGGAGTTGGTAAGACAAGAACAGTTAGATCTTTATCCAAGGTCTTAAGCCTTCCATTCTCCCGTATTCAGTTCACACCTGACTTGATGCCATCTGACGTCACAGGTACAAACGTCATCGAAAAAGATGAGAACGGCAACATGAAGACAAAGTTTGAAAAGGGCCCAATCTTCGCAAACTTAGTCCTCGCAGACGAAATCAACCGTGCTACCCCAAAGACCCAGTCAGCTATGCTTGAGGTCATGCAGGAGCACAAGGTCACTGTCGGTCACGAAACATACAAGCTAGAGGAACCATTCTTCGTTCTTGCAACTGAAAACCCAATTGAACAGGATGGTACATACCCACTTCCAGAAGCTCAGATGGACCGTTTCATGTTCAAGCTCTTAATGACATTCCCTAAGCTCGAGGAACTTTCAGAAATCGTCAACATGACACAGATCACAATGGATGAAACCGCTGAATCTGTTGTCGACGGTGAAACAATCCTCGCTATGAGAGAACTCGCTAAGTCAGTTCCATGCATCCCAGAGGTCATGGAATACGCTATGAAGCTCGTTGCTGCTACACACCCAGAAATCCCAGAAGCAAGCGATACAGCAAAGAAATACATCAAATACGGTGCATCTCCTCGTGCAGGCCAGGCTCTCATCACAGCAGCTAAGGTTCGCGCTTTAGTCTATGGAAACTACAACGTTTCAAAAGCAGACATCCAGGCACTCGCATACCCAGTCTTCAGACACAGAGTTAAGATCGGATTCAACGCTATTTCCGAGCACTTAACAGTCGATGACGTTATCGGATTACTCTTAAAAGAAGTCAAATAAGGAACTCGGTAAATGGAATACTTCGCAATAAATGAAGAATTTTTGCAGCAAGTAGAAACCTTACAGTTACTTTTAAAAAATAACGTTGCCGGCATGTTCGGCGGGACCCATCAGTCAAAGACATTCGGTTCTAGCTGTGATTTCGCGGATTACCGTGAGTATCGCGCAGGCGACGATATAACCAAAATCGATTGGAATGCATACGCAAGATTCGAGAAGCTCTATCTCAAGCTCTACTTAGACGAAAGACAGACAATCACAAGAATCTACATCGATGCATCCCGCTCAATGAATTTCGGCAAAGGAACAAAGGCGGTTAAGGCTCTACAACTCGCTGCTACGTTCGCTTACATCTCCATTTGCAACATGGATAAAGTCTCTATCTATGTCATTCAGGAGAAAGGAGTGGAAACGCTCATTTCCAATATGCTTGGAAAAGAGTCCTTTTACAACGAAATCCTTAAGTTAAACACAATTGACTTCGAGGGAGACACATTCATCTCTCAATCAATCCTCCCAACCAAAGTCGGATATGGCGATGGCTATTCCATCCTCATCTCAGACTTCTTGACACCAAATGACTACGAAGCCGCAATCGATCTCTTTGCTTCAAAGAAAAGAGACATCATGTGCTGCCAGGTCATGTCAAACGAGGAGCTTAACCCTGCTCAGCGTGGCAAGGTCTTGCTATTTGATTCTGAGAACCACGATAGAACCTATAAGAAGAACATCAATAGAGACGTTCTTCGCGCGTATCGCGAAGCTATTGAATATATTACCAATGGCATGCGCACGCTATGTCAGTCTAGAGGTGGCCAGTATATGCTAGTTACACCTGAGACAAACATGCAGGAGCTCTTCTTAGCCAAGCTCCCGGAAATGGAGGTAGTTAAATAATGTACTTCATGTTCCCGTTAGGATTGCTTGGATTAATCGGAATCCCTGTAATCATCATTATCTATATTATTAAGAATAGATATACCGAGCAGACCGTCTCATCAACCTACATTTGGGACGTCGCTGAAAGATTCTTGAAGAACAAGAAGCCTATTTCTAAATTAAAAGGCCTCTTATCCCTCATCCTTCAGTTGCTCGCAGTCACCGTTATCTCTTTAGTTATCGCACACCCGGTCTTTGTCCTCAAGAACGCTGCAAAAGACTTCTGCTTTGTCCTTGATGGCTCTGGCTCAATGTCGATTAAAGTAGGAGATCAGACGCGTTTCGAAAAAGGTAGAAACGAAATCAAAAACATCATCAATTCCTCATCAGATGGCTCAAGATACACACTTGTTTATGTTGCAGACTCAACACGTGTTGTCTATGAATACCTTGAAAACAAGGATAAAGCAATCGAACTTCTCGATGATCTCGAAATCTCATACGTTCAGAACAGCGTTATGGATTCAGTCATCTTCACTTCTGACTACTTCCAGAAAAACACCTCGACTGAAGTGTATCTTGTCACAGATAAGACTCATAGCGTTGAGAATGCTCAGTTAATCGACGTCTCATCGGATGCAGAAAACTATTCAATCGTTGAAGCTAACTTTGTCTATACCACAAACAAGGTCATGATCACCGGCAAATCATATTCTTATGTTAACGACGCTGATTTAACCTTCAAAGTCAAGATGGATGGCGAAGAAAAAGAATCAACCTTAAAGATTGAATCCCTTGGCATGATGGTCACTAAAGACGCCCTTCACGTCAAAAAGGAAACAGAAACATACTTCATCCTTGAAGTCGATAAACCTGAAGAAGGCAAAGATTTCGGCGAATTAGAAATCATTATTGAAAATGAAGACGCGCTCGCGTGTGATAATAATTACAAGCTCTACAACGTTGCTTCAGAACACAACTACAATGCAGTAGTGGTTTCCGAAAAGCCATTCTTCATCGGTGCTGTCCTCCAGACTGTTTCAGATGCAAAGATCTTCGTAACCACCCCAGATGAATTCAACTCATCAATCGGCGGTTATGACCTCTATGTCTTCGATTCTTGCGCTCCAAGCTCACTTCCAAAAGACGGAGCAATCTGGATCTTTAACGCAAGAAAGAACATCCCTAATTCAGGATTCACCATCCAGGAAGAAATTTCCTTGCCAGAACCTTCCGAAATCAAATATAAGGTTTCAAGTTCCTCATCTTATAAGAGATTCACTCAAGGAACCGTTGGTTCTGTCATGCACATTGGTGGATATGTGAAATATGGTCTATATAGAACCTTCACAACCCTCCTCACATTCGATGGAGACCCAGTCGTCTTCACCGGTGATACAGCATCAGGCAACAGAGAAGTCGTATTCTCATTCGACTTACATGACTCAGACATCGTCATGACTGCTGACTGGTTAATCTTATGCAAAAACTTTGTTAATTACTCATTCCCTAAGGTTATCGAGCAATCAAACTATGAAGTCGGAGAATCATTGAGTGTCAATGTCCTCTCATCTTTCAAGTCTATCCGCGTCGAAGCACCAAGCGGAAAGGTTAACTACCTTGAAACTAATACCGCAACAGCAGAAATGCAGCTTACGGAAGTTGGCGAGTACGTTATCACGGTTGATAGCGGAACTAGCGTTAAGACATTCAAAGTTTGGGCAAAATTACCTCCTGCAGAAGGACGTATTCACGATGCAGGTGAGTTATACGCTTTACATGGCGAAAAGACACAAGCCTACACTGACGGCAAATTTGATAAGCTATGGATCATAATTGCCATCTTAGGTGTCGTGTTTATCGTAGATTGGATCATTTATTGTTATGAGCAGCATCAACTTCAGTAATCCGTATCTCTTATTGATACTCATCCCGCTTGCAGCGGCGATCATGGTCCCATTCTTCGTAGCAATTAAAAAGAAGGGATTCACAGTCTATACAATCTCATCACTCGTACTTCACACACTGATGATCGGCTTGGCCGGTGCATCAGTTGCAGGAACTACCTACGAGAGAACAATCACTGAGACAGCAGTATACGTCCTTGCTGACGTCTCATATTCAGCAGATGAGAACCTTGATAAGATCGACCAGTATATTGTCGACCTCAAGGATAACTTGCCACCTAACTCAAAGATGGGTCTTGTCACCTTCGCTAAAGACTATGAATTAACAGTCCAATTAGGCGAAGAGATGGTCTCCGTCAAGGAATCAAAATGCGACAACACTGAGACAAATATCGGCCAGGCACTCCGTTACACCGGAACACTCTTCACCGATGATGTTATCAAGAGAATCGTCATTATCTCAGACGGTAAGGAAACAAACCCATCATCAATCATCTCTGTTGTCTCCCAGCTTCAGGATGAAAACATCTATATCGACGCTATCTATTTAGATGACAACCTTAAGCCAACCGATAAGGAAATCATGGTCAATGGCGTTGATTTCAACAAATCAGTCTTTAAAGATAACAAGGAGAGACTCGACGTCATGGTCCAGTCATCCTATGATGTCAACGGATACGTTACCCTTTATAAAGACGGCGAAGTAATGCGTAAAAAACCAGTCACATTCGTTGACGGTTTAAACACATTCGACTTCGAACTCGATACCAGTGAAGCTGGAGAATTCTTCTATAAAGTCGTAGCGGAAGTGGAAAACGACTACTGCCCAGACAACAACGAATACCAGTTCTCCCAGTCAGTATCTGATGAAATGAAGACTCTCTTCCTCTCATCTGATTACAACAACCAGAAGAATGCGGTTGCGCTCTATGGAGATGTTGACCCAGAAGGCAAGAAGACAGTTGATTTCTTCTACACCAATTCATCTGGTATTACCCAGAACATCAACGATAACAACATGAAGCTCCCAATCACGGTTGAAGAACTCTGCAAATACGACCAATTCGTCTTTGCTGATATGAACTTCCGTGAAATGTTCTCAGCTGAACAGTTCTTGGAATCAGTTGACACTTGTGTTTCTGAGTTTGGTAAATCGCTTGTCTCGATTGGTAACACCTTCATCCAGACAGATATGAACGGAGAAGATGTCTATTACCAGAAATATCAGAACATGCTTCCTGTTAAATACGGTGCATCCGCAACAGACAAGAAGCTTGTCACCATCATTCTTGATATCTCTAAGTCCATGCTTAACTACTCTCGTGTTTTAATCGCAAGAGCCGCAGCATGTAAGATCTTAGACGTCTTAGAGGATAACGATGTCGTCGCTGTCATCGAATTCTCAGGAAACACCGAGGTCTTATCCGCACCAGTTAACGTCGGAGACCATAGAGAAGAATTAAAAGAAAAGATCACCGGAGTCAACGGCAAGCAGGGCACATTTATGTCCGCAGCTATGCAACAGACTCTAGCAATGATCAAAGACCTCCCGTATGAGAGCAAAGAAGCCTTCCTTATCTCAGATGGTCTTCCATTCGACGGATCATATACCGTTGATGGAGATATCATCGGAGACTGCGCAAAGCAGTTCAAGGCAGAAGGCATCGCCCTCTCAACAATCAACTCAGCTTGCAACACATCAGATGCTATCAGCTTGATGAAAAAGATTGCAGCATATGGCGGCGGTCAGTACTTCGAAATCATGTCCGAAAACGCAGTTGACGATGTCGTCTTAGGACAGGTTGCAACCCAAGTCACAGAATCTGAGGTCAAGGGTGCATCCTATACCGTCAACGCATTAAGAGACACGAATGCATTATTCGAAGGAGTCGATATTGAAAACATTGAGAAATTGAGGGGATTCTACATTGGAAAGAAGAAATCCAATGCTCAGAACGTCGCAACTGTCTCATACTCAAAATTCAACGACGAAAGAATGACCGATGTCCCATTGTTCACCTATTGGAACTACGGTAACGGCGTTACCTACTCATTCGGTACATCATTCACCAATTCAACGACTCAGAGATGGTGCATGAACTGGTTCGAGGAAGGAGCAGAGGGTATTAAGATCCTCAAGAACATCCTCCCTGCAACAGTTCCACAATTAAAACACTCAACCCCATACATGTTCGATGTCGAGACTGAGGGAACTAGAACCACCATCAGTGTACACGCTCCATCAGTTGGTCTTGGACAGACGCTCACTCTCAATGTCAAATTACCTGATGGAACTACCTCCTCACGTATCTTGGCATTCGACCTCGTCAACTATGTCACGATGATCGATACAACTCAGGTCGGTAGATATGAACTTGAACTCCTCCATATTAGAGGCGAATACACATACACCGCTAATACGGACTTCTATATCGCATATCCACCTGAATTCAACAGATTTGAGACATTTGATTCCGGTGCCCTCTCATACATGGTTACAACGGACGGAGTCGTATCAACAGATGGCAAGCTCAAACTCAATAATGATAATGTCACCGTCTCGACATACGTTTACGACTTCACCCCATCATTCATGACGGCAGCGGTAGTGCTCTTCGTCATCGACGTCTTCATGAGAAAGATCAAGTGGGCAGACTTGCAGGCCCTCTTTGGCAAAAAGAAAATGATCAGATAAGGAAAGGAGGAAACAATATGAAAATTAAATTATTAGGATTATTCGTTGCCTCCCTAGCCCTTGCTGGTTGTGCAGGCGGATACATCGATGAGACACCATCTGTCCCATCAAAGGAAATCCCACTTGGCTCAAGCTCACGTACTCACAACAGATCTGAATACGATGAATCTAAATACGAGACACCTGATTCATCTATCGATCCAGATAACCCTGACAATCCAGGAGAAAACAATTCATCTTCTGAACCAGCTCAGGATCCAGTTGAAGAAGGAATCTACAAGGTATCTTTATATTACGGTGATGTTGACATTCCATATACAGATGGCATCGAAGACATCCAGGTCATCTTCTTTAACCTCGACACAAAAGCCGAATTCGCAGTCGAATTTGATGAAAAAGGCTATGCAAAAACCGATGCATTAGACGGAGATTATGCAATTCACCTTTCAGGCACACCTGAAGGATACACATACGATCCAAACATCTATTTCACCGACTATCTCAAGTGGGAGACAAAGATCGAACTTCTTAAGCTCGAGCCTCTCCTTGGCGATGGAAGTGACCTTTATTCAAACATCTATAGAATGAAGACTATCGGCGTTTACCGTTTCGAGATCACAAGAAAAAAGAGAAATTCCCTCATCTATACCCAGTATGAACCTCTTCATTCAGGCTACTATGAAATCGAGACTCTTTGCGACACCTACGCCGACAACGTTGACCCAACAGTTGAACTTTATGCTGGTACAGAGGCCTATAAAAACACCTCGAACCCAGAAGTCCATAACGATGGTGGTGCATACCGCCGTGGCGGATACACAAAGAACGTCAAATGGGAAATCAAGTTGTTTGATTTGATGGTCGGAAACGTTTATGCATTCGGCATCAGAGCAACAGTCAAAGATGGAACCTATCCACAATACATTGACTTCAGAATCTCATACCGTGAAGAATACGAATGGCACGAACCAGATCCTGAACACATGACTGCTCAGGAAGCTAACTTCAAGACCGACGAAAGAGATCCAAACGAGGAATTCCATTATGCTAACCTTGGCACGATGTTATTCGACGGTGAGAAATACTTCTACAACAACGATGATAGATTCTGGCACTACAAGTCCAAGAATGGACCACGTGTCTTAGCTGACATCGATACCCCATCACAGTTCTTGCCTGAAGCCTTTACCCATATTGAGGAAGCGGGCAACAAGAACTTAACAGTCTATGAAGATAAAGACACTTGCTATTACTACAAGGAATTCATCGAAAGAGATTATCAAGCATGCTGTAACTCTGAGGGCCGTTGCTGGCTCACAGAAGAGCTTAGAGTCTTCTTGCAGAGATACTCCAATGCTCAGCTCCTCTTCATGGATGGAAACGGATTCGTTGAATACGAGTCACACGTCTATGCAGCAGAAGAAGACCAGTGGTTATTCGCATGTGGTTTCTATGGCGACATATAGTGACTGAATAAAGAACAAAACAAATGGAAGTGCTTTCATTGATTTTTTCGGAAATTAATGGGCACTTTTCATATTTAATCATTGACATATTGACGAATTCTTGCACTATAACTCCAACACGCACGAATTTGTTTATTTCGTGAACGGAGGTATTTATGAAAAAGAAAAGTTTAATGATCTTATCTCTTACCGCGTTAATGGGCATCAGCATGATCGCTTGCGGTCCAACACCAGCCCAGTCTAGCGCACCAGAAGAATCAGCATCATCGGCTCCAGCATCTGAGTCATCAGCACCAGCAGAAGAGTCATCAAGCTCATCAACAGCTCCAGCTTCATCAAGCTCCAGCTCAAGCAGCTCATCAAGCTCCAGCTCAAGCAGCTCATCAAGCGCAGCTCCAGTTGACATCAAGACTCTTGCAAGCATCGCAGTCGATGCAACAGCAGCAAAGGTTGATTATGAAGCAGGAGAAGCATTCACATCGGCTGGCATTGTTATCACAGCAACCTACAACCACACATTAGGCGCTGATACAACCGAGACAATCGCAGCTACCGATTGCCAGATTACAATCAAGAACGCAGCAGGCGCTATCGTTAACGATTTATCAAATAGCGGAACATACACAGTTGAAGTCGCTTATCAGGGCAAGACAGCAACATATTCAATCAGTGTTTCACCAAAGCTTATTTCAGTCGCAGATGCAATCAAGCTCGCACTCAAGAACAAGACAAAGGTCAAGAATGGTTCTGCTTCACAGGCTGTCACCAAGTTCGGATTATCATATAACGAATCATTCGCTTATGAATATGGCGAAGGCGTCACATCAGTCACAAGCGACAACGTCACATACACAGTTTATGAATATGATGGAGAAGCCCTCACAATCCACGACACATATGACTACAACGGCGACACAATCCCAGAAGTCGATTCAACAAGCTTCATGAAGTCCACAGACGGATTGAATTTCTACTTCCTCTTCGACAACTTATTCAACTATGAGTCATATGGAACTGAAGAAACAGTCCAGTACTTATACGGCAAGCTCTATGACACATATGGTTTTGGCGATAGAACAATCAACGAAGCAACAAAAGAGAAACCAAACACCTATGGATTCAATGAAAACGTCATGATCTATGACCCATCATATGTTGATCCATTTATCTTCAACATCGATGTCTCGTTCACATTAGATGCAACAGAAGGAACAATCAGCTCCGCAACAATCAACACAAAGCGTTACTCACACGCATCAGTTGTCTATGATGAAAACAGCCAGCCAAAGGAATTCGCTGCTGTAACATCATTCGAGTACACCAGCAAGACAACAGTCAAGCAGACACTCGGCGAAAGAACATTAAAGGCTAAATATAACCTCGATGATTACTTCGCAACATCATTCTCATTAAAGGATGCTGCAGGCAATGTTTATGAATCAGGTTCACGTACAAAAGGCTTAACAGGCAGTAAGATCGAACTCTATGTCGATGGATTAAAACCAGAGACAACAGACTTCTTACACACCGACAGACCATTAGTCACTGTCGATGATGAAGACGCAATCACAGCTGTGTACGACTATTCTTGGGATACCTTCAAGTATGGATTCATCATCAACTTCAAGGAACCAGGCATGCACAGCGTTACAATCACAACCTGGAACATTGACTACACTCTCTACTTCGACCTCGAAATCCCAATCATCCCAGTTGACGAAAAGGAATACTATGCTTCATACATCGATGCAGCAGGCTCTGGCAAGAAGTCCTCAATTGACGATAAGGGTCTCCACTATAACGGCAAGGATTATGCAATCACAGATTCAACCGATCAGTGGGTCAAGGGTCAGGCAGCAGATGGCTCAAAGATCACCTTCACAGTCAACGAAAAGTTACTCACAGACGAAAACGGCGTCACATATGAAATTGATAGATCAGTCACAAAGATTGACTTCTCATCATGGTATGGTTACTACAAGTTCACAGCTGGTAAGAAAGGTGAATCAGTTTCTGGATACACTCTCAACATCTTCGAAGACGGCCTCCACTACACAGGTAAGGACGGAGTTGAATACTTATACCAGTGCACATCAATCGACCTCGGTGCAAAGTCAATCGTTTGGACAGCAGTCAACGGCGGTGACTCAGGCTTAGGTGCAGTTGCAGAACAGTTCACAATCAAAGATATGTCAGCTATGGGTATTGGTATTGCAATTCTCCAGACAAACTACACAATCAAGAAATCTGCTAGCTACACTCCAGCAGTCACTCCAGAAACACCAGAAACACCTGATGTTCCTGACACCCCAGCAAAGACCATCAAGGATTACTACGGCGACTGGGAAGACCAGTACGGCAACAAGGTCACAATCAGCGACGCCGGCTGGGTCGACGCAATGGGACCATGCGCAATCTCAAACTTCAAGGATGGCGTCTCATTCGACATCTACACATTCTGGAACGAGACAGTCCTCATCCAGGCAGACGGCACATTAAAGTACAACGCTCAGGTATTCCACAGAGTCGGTGGTGGCACAACAGAACCAGAGACTCCAGAAACACCTGACGTTCCTGATACCCCAACTAAGACAATCCAGGATTACTACGGTGATTGGGAAGACCAGTACGGCAACAAGGTCACAATCAGCGACGCCGGCTGGGTCGACTCCATCGGTCCTTGCGCAATCTCAGACTTCGACGGCACATCATTCCAGATCATGACAATCTTCAAGGAGACTGTCCTCATCCAGGAAGACGGAACCCTCAAGTACAACACTCAGGTATTCCACAGAGTCGGTGGTGATTCAGAAGAACCAGACACCCCAGCAGCCAAGACAATCCAGGATTACTACGGCGACTGGGAAGACCAGTACGGCAACCAGGTCACAATCAGCGACGCCGGCTGGGTCGACTCAATCGGTCCTTGCGCAATCTCAGACTTCGACGGCACATCATTCCAGATCATGACAATCTTCAAGGAGACTGTCCTCATCCAGGAAGACGGAACCCTCAAGTACAACACTCAGGTATTCCACAGAAAAGACACAACAACTCCAGGAACTGGTGATGATAACACGGGTCCAGGTGCAATCACATGGGGCGAATACTACGGAACATACCTCAACGGTACAACAGGCGAATCATTAAAAATCGATGAAAACGGCGCAACATGGTTAACAGGCTCTTATGCCGGTGAGGTTTGGACAATCAAGTCATGTGCTGATGGAGTAATGGTCGTTCAGGGCCACTGGGGAGAAGACAGATTCAACATCCAGGCTAACGGTTCAATCGAATACTTCGGACAGATCTATACAAAGCCAGCAGAATCAACAGCAAATGCATGGGATAAGTATGTTGGCACATGGACAAGCACAACAGGTGCAACACTCACAATCACAGCAGACGGAAAGGTCGACATCGGCTATGCTCAGATGCCAATCGTTGATGTCACAGCTACACAGATTCTCGCTGATAACGGATG
>JAKSVD010000210.1 GCA_024408305.1 Bacilli bacterium
TGATTGAATCGCTTGTTTTGAAGCATTCAAATGAAGGCGATTTGGTATGCGATTGCTTTTCGGGTTCAGGTACAACTGCTGTTGCTGCCTTGAATACAAACAGAGCGTTTGTTGGATGTGAGATTTCCAAGGAATACTTTGATAAATCAATATCAAGATTAAATCGACTGGGGTACGAATCAGTATAGACTAGCCACTAATATTCCATTTAGGAATAACTCAAGAATAATTATTCCATTTTGGAATAATGTTATCAAAAGAAATAGATGTTTTAAGGCTCAGGACAAGTTCTTGAGCCTTTTTTATTGACAAAGAATGGAGGTTTTATGACTAAATATTCGATTATTTATGCGGATCCTCCTTGGCAATTCAAGACGTATTCAAAGAAAGGTTCAGCCCAAAAATCCGCTGACTGCCACTATTCGTGTATGAATATTGAAGACATTAAAGCATTACCTGTGGATGAGATTGCTGCAGATGATGCCGTGTTGTTTTTATGGGTAACATTTCCATTGCTTAAAGAAGGTTTGGAAACGATGAAACAATGGGGATTTACTTACAAAACATGTGGTTTTAACTGGGTAAAAAGAAATAAGAAATCAGATACCTGGTTTATGGGATTGGGATATTGGACAAGATCAAATTCAGAACTTTGTTTATTAGGAACAAGAGGTCATCCTAAAAGACTTTCTAAATCAATTTCACAAATATGTGATTCAAGAATTATGAAGCATAGCAAAAAGCCAGATGAGATACGCAACCGAATAGTTGAACTATGTGGTGACTTACCACGAGTTGAGTTATTTGCTAGAGAAAAGACTGACGGTTGGGTTTGTTTGGGTAATGAAATTGATGGAAAAGATATTAGAGATGCACTTAAAGAAATTACTTGATTGGAGGATTTATGAGACAAAAAGTTTTAACACCAGAACAGGCTGAGGAGTTAAGAACGAAGGACTTCTTCGATATGATTCTTCCCTCAACCATTCATTTCAAGACGGATTACTATATCGTTGGTAATTCATATAGATCGGTGTGGGCAATTAGAGAGTACCCACCATCGACAGAAGCACAGGCAATCTTAGCGCAGCTTGCTGATCGAAATGGAGTGACACTTCGTATTTATCATAGGCTCGTTGAATCGATGGAGCAGCGTAAGATTATCCAGAATGCTACAAGAAGACATACTCTCAACAGCGGAAGTAATAACATGAGCGATACTATTGAGGCTGAGGGAAACCTTCAGGATGTTATTGAACTTCTCGCAGAACTTCGAAAAGATAAGGAACCATTACTTCACTGTACAGTCTATATCGAGCTTAAAGCAGCTGATTTAGATGCACTTAAAGAACTACAGTCAGATGTTGCGATGGAACTTAATCGTATGAAGATAAGTCATGACAGACTTACTTTAAGACAGCAGGAAGGTTTTCTTTCTGTGCTGCCAACTGGCTTTAATGCATTTGGTGCTCAGTTTGAGCGAGTGCATCCAGCAAGCTCAGTTGCTAATCTCTACCCATTTAATTTCAGTGGTAAGACAGATCCTAAGGGTATTTATATTGGAAGAGATAAGTTTGGTACTAACATCCTGGT
>JAKSVD010000211.1 GCA_024408305.1 Bacilli bacterium
CAGTGTTCAAATATTATGACTGAAGTGATTGTTTTGCAATATGAAAATGAAAAAATCTTTTTTAAGAACTAATATTTTGTGAGCTATCTCATCTCTAGGGAACAAGAAAAAATATAGCTTCCATCGGTTCTTTTCAAGGTTAATATTGGGCGTTAATAAAAAAGACCCAATTTTTCATTGGGCCATCGTTTCTTATAAGTAAGATACAGTCTCTTCAAGTTCTTTCCTTGATGAGTGGTTAGGAAGTGGATCCCCTCCTGCTTCGGCTTTGTATCCTAGGTCTAAGGCCATAACGATCTCTTCTTCGTCTGGGATTAAGTAAGACTCTTTTAATGAAGCGATGTCGATGCGGTTAAGCCAGCAAGAATCGATGCCGTAGTTTTTAGCAGCAAGCATCATGTGAGTTGTGACGATTGTTGCGTCTTCATCGCCCGATGTTTTGTTTGTGCCTGGATAAGTGTAGGCGCCGGTATTGTTATAGGTGACAAGAAGCACTGTTTTGGCGCCGTATCTATAAGGAGAACATTCATCGAACTTCTTTAAAGCTTCATCACTTCTAAGAACATAGACATGTTGTTCTTGAGCGTTTCTTGCTGTTGGAGCAAATCTTCCTGCTTCCAAGATCTTCTTTAATGTAAGATCATCAACTTTCTTTGATAGATCATATTTCTTGCATGAATATCTTTCTTTAATGAGCGTTTCAAATTCCATAACTGTCTCCTTTTTCTAAATATTAACTTCATTTTATTTAGATGGCGATAACGATATTCTATAAGCATCACGTACACGGCCTTCTTTATGTGTTAAGAAGGCCGCAAAACATGATTAAACTATGAGAGGAAACGTACCGAAGACCCGATTATCTTCATTCTTTTGAGCGTGACGTCTCGACATATATTGGACTCGTTGTTTGATATGAGAATATATTTTCTATCCCCGCCATCTTCTTTGTTCAACGCATAGACAGCGTGGCCTGTCGTTCCACTGCCAGCAAAGAAATCGAGAACAATAGAATCTTTGTCAGTTGTCGCCCTGACAAGCTCCTTCATTAACTTCAACGGCTTCGGAGTCGCGAAATAGTCTCTTCTTCCGAATAATTCATTGATTTCATCTTTTGCTGATGAATTAGTTCCAAAACATCTAAACGCCGATGGCACTTTTGAGATGTACTCAGTTAAAGAATCGTTCACTATTGTTGGCTGCATGATTTTGTTTAGCACAGAATCCTTAGACTTAGCGCATATAATAATGTATTCGTATTTAACTTTCTTCTTTTTTGGATCAACGTTTCTATTTTTGTCGAAGAATGGATGAAGTTTTTCCCATTTATGAACTCGGACAAGTTTTCCAAAGAACTCTGAGCATAGCTTTGTTAGATTTCGAACTTCGCCTTCGTCGATATTTATGACTAGGAAACCATTATGAGTTAATAACTCATAAGCAACGGCAATCCTTTCCTTCATAAAATTGTAGTAACCGTCATCAAATCCGGAATCCTTGTATCCAATATAATCAATCTTAGAAT
>JAKSVD010000022.1 GCA_024408305.1 Bacilli bacterium
AATTGATCAGGTCCTTGATTCTTATCAGCATTCTATGTTCTCTCAGTACTTCTTTGAGTTAACAAGAAACCAAGAAGGAAAGACATTTGACGTGGCTTTAGCAGAGTATTTCTCAACAACTCAAATGGGCGAGATGTCTGTTTCTTTCCTTAACGAGGTGTCTTCTATTGCAAAAGCATCATCAATCCTTGTGGAGGGTGGACTTTTAAGTAAAGACGGAATGTCCAAGCAAAATATCGGTTTGTTCCTCACGTCTTCCCTCGCTCCTGAATTAATCCGTACTCTCGGTGGAAGCGCCTTAATTACAACCTCGATGCCATTTATTGTTGAAGTCGCCGCTAACATAGGGCCAATCAAAGCGTATCTCCAAACAGACGCTGGCTTAGAAATTGACTATACATACAACTACGCCAAGACATTCGATGACTTAGCAGATTTATACGACGCTGTTATTGAATCTGGAGTTGTCGATAAGGTCCTTGATGAAAATTTTGAAGTCAGAAAAGTTGAAGACATACTTACCGATGAATTCGTTAGTGAGAATAGAGGCATTGTCTCTACTGTTGTCGAATCTTTGGATAAAGAATCCCTAAATCTCTTAAATAATGTTGTTGAAGCTGCTCTTTTTGTCCGCTCGGCAAAAGAAGCGAAAATGGAAAAAGAGAACCCTGAAGAATGGAAATATAAAATTGGCGTTAAGGATTTCCTCCCAGAATTTGGTTCATTTGATGAAGATGGAAACGGCATACCTGACAGAATTCCTGATTCATTCAAAGAAATGAATTGGAGCAAAGAAATCGCAGACGTAATCGACCCGGTCTTTGATTTAATTTGCCTTGATTCTAGATTTATCGGAACTGCTTTAAGTGCTACTTCTGGAAACATCGATATTAACTCTGTTATTGATATCGTTGTAGACAACTTTGATGCTGTCGAAGACATTGTTTGCGGCGCTCAGCCAAGTCAAAACTTACAGGCTGAAAGAATGTCAGATAAGGCTCTTCTTGGCTCAATGTTTATTCAAAGAGCAATGCCAAAGTTCTTCAATATTCTCGAGCATCAATTAAACGAGAAATTATCACTTAAGGCAGAACATAAAATTGACTTTACCGACCTCAAATCCAATCTTCTTAAGAATGCAAACGAGGAAAGTTTTGCCGGACAAATTTCTAGAATTCAAAAGGAATTTAGAGGCTTATTTGATGTGGTAGGTGAATTTGTTCATAGCGATGCAGGCGTTGCCTTCATCAAAGACATTAAAGGCATGCCTGGAGTCTATTTCGATCCAAAGGGTTCATTCCTTGGCGTTGATGATGAATTACTCACATGTTTATCTAGCGCTCTTGCTAAGTTAGATAATTCCCTAATCGTCAAAGAAGTTCTTCCAAATGTCTTACAGGACTTTGTTGAAGGCGATAAATCACCTCTTAAGTCTATGAAACTTGGCGATATTCGTCTCAATTTCGATATCGACAATCTTGGCTCCGAACTTTCTGGACTCATCGTTCAATTCTCAAAATCACAGGATCTTGTTTCTTATATCATGTCGATTGGAACAATCTCTACAAGCGACCTTTCTTCTGCCTCTAAAGCTTTATCTGGTTTGGCTCAATATAGTGGAGAGCTTTTGGACTTCCTTCTTTATGTAGCAAGCAGCAAGATTGTTAATCCGGTAGTGGAGGGCAAGACAAACTACAACGTTGCGGAAATACTAAAATCCTTATTGGGTGGCGTCTTCAAAAATATCTCTGAAAAAGTAGATATGGTGTATGAACCTGATTACGATATCAACGCAGAGCTAACAGGCATTGTTAATTTGATTGTCGACCTAGATAAATATGATGTAGTCAATAAAGGACTCTCGATGATTTCTGGCGGCTTATCTCTCAGCAATATTGACCTTCAGACATTTGCAGACGTTGATTTTGCCGACATTTTCGAAAATCTAGACGACACGAAGCTCATTTCATCATTAGCTATTGATTTGCTCGATTCTAAGATCTTCGCCGCAGGTGGCAAACTTCATGTTGATGGTGTTGAAATTTCATTCAATAACATCGAATCCTGGGCAATAGAAGGCAATACAATAAACGCGATGGTCAGAGCTGCCAATGAGATTGGCGATCTTTCAAAGATTGATATTTTTAACTCCGATCCTGTTGCGGTTCAGAATCTCTTCAATTCTTTATCCCAATCCACCCTCTTTACTAAAGACGGAGATTACCTCTTCTCTGAATACGCTGCGAGTCTTTTAGACCGCTACATCGGTAAATTGGGATCGCTTAAACAATATTTCACCGACCGTGACGGAGTTCATACAACAACTCTTCAGAACGACATAAAATCAGTCACTAAGGATGAATGGCTTGATGAATCTTATAACCTTGCCCAGATGATAAGAAAAGTCAGCGCTTGTTCTTCCTTGCTTAACGGAAATATTGACCTTAAAGATATTAATGGTGCGGCAATCGAATCTCTCTTAGCGTCTGTATCCGATTCTAAAGCATTCGGCAATGCGTTAACCCCTAATGTCTATAAGTTCCTTGTCGATAAGCTATCTGACGCAGGATTGAGCGCGTTCAAGGATGCTAACTTAGACTTTGCATATTCCGCTACATCTAGCGAGAGAAAAGAAGAAAATAGACAAATCGTCCTTATCATGGAAAGGGTTTTAGACCCTGTCTATGGACTTACTGATTTTGATAGGAACTTCTCTAACATCGATATCAATCAGTTTGATGAATATTATTTGATTAACCCATTCCTCAAGGCAATGGCTGGTTCTAGATTCTTCAATACATTATCCGATGAACAAATTTCCTCTGGTATCACATTGACTGCATTTGAGAGGGAATTTGCGGACTTAATCAAGAAAACAAAGGTATACGACGACACAAGAACAGAGAAAGCCGTTCTTAGAGTTACTAAAGGAATGGATAACTTTGACGCTATCAAGTCCGCTTGGTATGAGGAAATCGATGACCTGACAAACTGCCTTACATACGCAAAGGCATTGGACTTATCGATTAACAATCTTTCTTTGAAATCACTTTTCCCTAATGGACGTGACGAGAATAGAAGAGCCAACTTAGAGCAATTACTCTTCTACATGAATGAATCCGCTATGTTCCAACCTGTTTTGGCTGAGAACATTGAAAGAGCAATCAAATCGGAATCTCAGAATATCGGAAACGTTTCAATTAACGGTATTAACCTCTTCTATTCCGGAATTGATGAAGACGGTTTTGCTAATCCATACGATGCAGCCGAGATCAATGTTATCTCTTACATTTTCCAGGACATCACATGCTGCGAGCTTTCATTTAACGATATTAAAGGTGTCGATACTCAAAGCGCGGTTGATTTCTTGAACCATATCGCATCAAGTAAATTATTCAATACCTATAGAGAAGGCTATGATTTCACAGCTATTGAAAACATCTTCTCTGATGTCCTTCACAATGCTTCAATCTATGATTCTAAGGAATTCTGCTTAGCTGTTTCAGAAAGTGTTGCTAACCATTCAACCTCTTTTGAAACTAGAAAAGCGCTCTGGCTCGAAGAAGTATCAGCGATTGAAGAAGTCATCAATCAGGTTAAGGCTTCTGATATCGGAATCGATAATTTTGATTTCAATTCATTATTGAATGACGGTGATTCCGAAGAACAGAGAATTAAACTTAAAAATGTCCTTGTTGCTATCAGCGATACAAAGACAATGCACGCAGCCGTTCCAAACAAAGTTGCAAGCGCATTGGAGAATATGACTATTCCATTTAACGGAATCAACTTTGATGATGCCAATTATTATTACAACGGTTTCGACACATTCGTTTGGTCCGATCCATCTAAGCCTTCCGTGAATATCGCTAGAGCTTATGACGAAACGGAAATCGACGGTCTTACTAAGATTCTTGCTTCTATGAACAACATGGGCAGTATCGACTCCAACGATTTAACAACAATCGATGCAGAAGAAGTGACAAACGTACTCTCGAATCTTGCTAAGAGTTATGTTTTCAATTCGCTTAAAGACAATCACTCAAAAACTTCATTTGATGTTATATTTGCCGAGCTTTTCTCATACAATCAGATTGGTGATTTGTACTATTCCAATGATAATCCTGTTGATAGAGTAGCTTCATATTCAAATTCACATGACAAAGCTTTGGCATACGCATTAAGCACCTGGGCTCCTCTTTCTTCATATAGAACTCCAGATGATGTTGATACTTCCGAAATCGACGCACCAGTAAAATCACTTAGATCAATTCTTAATTACTTCACGGACCTATCTCACTCATCCGTCTTAACCTCTATGGCGGGAACAGGTGTCCTTGATGCTGATACAGTTTATGATGCGTTAAAAGTTCTCTCTGACTGTGATGCAACAAAAGATTTGGCTCCTAACGCAGTATCAAAGATGCTTAGAGGCGCAACCATGAGCGTTAATGCCGTCAACATGAAGAGGGCTAACGTCTATTATTGCTACGAGAACGGCCTTAACGGACGCTATGATGATGAAGAGCTTCTCTGTATACACGACATCATCGCTGAGATGAATGCACTTCAGGATTCCCTTGGAACAAGCGCATTAGACACTCTTTCCTCAAGCTCTATTAATGATGAATCCGTCAATCATCTTACTTCATTGCTCTCATCTTTAAACGATTCTCAGATATTCCATCTCTCTGGAGCGAGAAGCGGTTCAGATTATTCAGATTTGAGTGTTGGTTACTGGAAAGAAGATTTGACCGTATTTGAGCAGATTCTTGCAACAATTTACGACAAATCAGGAGCTGCTGAAGCTGCCTATATTCCTGCAAAAGACCCTTCATTCTCAAATTACCACGAAAAACTTAGAGCTAAGATTGATGGTTTTGCTGCAGGAACGCTAGATTCAATGCATGCATCTCTTTCAAATAGATATGAACTTGAGATCGATAACCTCAACGGATTGTTACTCTTTGCCGTTGATAATGGGCTAGCAACAGGCGGTCTTAACCTCGGAACATATGTACTTGATGGATTTACCCCTGCTAAGTTAGAGACATTAGTCCGCTTTGTAAATAACTCGGATATAGTTTGCGATTCCGTTCCAAACAAGATCGACGGATTCATGAAACAGATCGGCATCGTCAAGTATCAGAGCGTTATGGTTGCTGGAGAAAAAGTTGATGTATCCGAATATTACATTTCTCAGGAAGAATATGCATTAGGCGCAATTGATTCAATTGGCGTGTTCGCTGATTTGGTTTACGTTAATGGAGGCTACCTTACATTCGATGGAGAAGGCGCGACAGATATGGCCTACTGGGTCATGGAAGATGGCAAGCTCTCCGGCTTAATCTCAGTCCTTGATAACCCACATGGTTTCTATGCACCTATTAAATATTTAGGAACCGGTAGTGGGGCAAAAGCATTAGATACCTTATCTAGAGTGGATGATGGAGCTAATATGACTGCAAGAGATGTTGTCCTTTATAACATCCTTTCATTCAAGTCAGGTTCAACCACAATCCCTGTTGGTAAACATCTTGGAGAAGATGATACTCTTATCGCTGACTTGAATGCTTCAATGGCAATGTTCAATTCATTCCCAACCGGTGATAGAAGTGCGATCTATTCAAGAGAAGAAAATTCATTGAAAGCCAAAGTTAGAGACGTTGTTGCTCTTACATACGCATTCGATAGCGCCTCAGAAAATAGAGACATCTCAATCAATGTTTCTGGACATAACGTTGATATTACTCTCCCTGAATCCATGGCTTATATGGAAGCCGCCTCAAGCGTATACGCATCATCAGCAATCGGTGATTCGCTATTCGACTACTTCGCTTCAACAGAAGACTGTGGAGCAATCCTTGCTAGACTCTCTGCCGGAGTTCTAGGAAAGACTCTAAACGCAGGTCTAGAATACCTTGCTGCTGGAAACTATTTCCATGATATATTTGATATCCATGGATATAACCTCCCATCATCATTCCAGACTAATAGAACAACATATGCCTCTAACGCATTTGACGGCATATCCTTCTATGACAACCCATCTTATCTTGCAAACGCCGAAATCAAGGCTTTATATGACACTGAGATGAATATCTCCTCGATCATGGGAATCCAGGGAATACGCAGTGATCTTGCATCAGGTACAACATCCTTCGAAGCAAGTGAAATGAGCCGTCTCGCGTCTTTATTCGCCGACCTTGATAATTTAAGCGATGCAAGTGCTAGGACGCTTGCTAGAGCCTATGACATCTCATACGTCTATGATTACGTTCTCAACAGAGCCAAGTTCTACGGCGACACCACGCTTGATGTCCACGGAACGCCGGTAACTATGTTAGAGAAAGACCTCATCAACCCATTTGCATCAACATTCGCATTTAGCGATGTCATGAGCTACCTTGCATAACTATGTCGGATTTATTGCCATTTAAAGAATACATAAGTGAAATCAAGGTTCTCGGCTCAAGGTTCATCGCTATTCTCGAACCCTTAATGAATGAGAATGAAATCGACGAATACCTGACAAAATTCAGAGAAGTCTATCCTAAAGCAACCCATTATTGCTATGCGGCTAGACTCGATGCGCTTGAGAGAATGAGTGATGATGGAGAGCCATCAAGGTCCGCAGGAATGCCGCTACTGACAATCCTGAGGCAACACGGAATCACAAGGGCTCTAGTTCTTGTCATAAGATATTTCGGGGGTACAAAACTTGGTCTTCCTCGTCTGACAAGAACATATAGAGATTCTGCGGAAGATGTAATCTCAAAAGCGAGTTTTGCAAGGATAATTGAAGGCATTGAGATGCCGCTAGAGATGTCATATGCAGATTATGAGTATGTTAAAAAACTCGTCGCAAAAACGAATCTAACATTATTTGGAGAGCAGTACGGGGAAAACGTATCAATCTCTATCAAAGGCGAAAAGGAAGAACTTAACCGATTCGTTGAATCCCTCTCCTATGAAATAATCAGGGGAGAACAGAAAACAATTCAGCTACTGAAGAAAGAAGAAAAATGATTACTTCCAATGAATATACACAAAGAAGACAGCGCATGATTTCCATGATGCGCGAAAACAGTATGCTCATCTTATTCTCAGGCGTTGAGAAAAGATCAAGTGCAGATGAATATTTCCCATTCGAGGTCAACCGTAATTTCTATTACCTAACCGGCATTGACCAGCCGGATTCAAGCCTCATTTTGGTTAACTCAGATGGTGAAATTAAAGAATTCTTATTCATCTCACCATACGAGCCAATCAAGGAGAAGTGGTACGGCAAGAGATTAACCATTTCTGAAGCTTCAAAGATTTCTGGCTTTGCAAACGTCCAGGTCAACACTGCGATGAATGCTAAAGTGTCTGCAATTCTTGACCCAGTATTATCCCAGTATGGGGAAATCGAAAACGTCTACATCGATTTGGAACCAGAGATTAAGATTGCTGATGAAACGTCAACGCTCCATTTTAGAGATAACCTTGTAAAACAGTATCCAAATGTTGAGGTAATCGATGCTTATGCACTTGTTACAACACTCAGATTAAGAAAATCTCAGAAGGAAGTTGAAATGTTCCGTTCTGCTATTGAGGCCACTAAGATTGGTATCTATAGAGTCATGGGTGAAATGGCTGATGGCAAAAAAGAATACGAGATGGCAAATCTCTTCCATCACGTCATCAACGACGAGAATGGATATCAGGGAACATCATTCCCAACCATCATGGCATCTGGAGCTAACGCAACATGCCTACACTACCCAACTCCAAGAGATGTCATGCACAACGGCGATCTCCTATTAATGGACCTCGGAGCAAGAGATGGATATTATTGCGCTGACGTCACAAGAACCGTTCCTGTCAGCGGAAAATTCACCCCACTCCAGAAAGATATCTATAACATCGTCCTTGGCTGTAACAAGATGATCGCTTCAATCGCAAAGCCTGGAATGACAATTGAAGAACTCCAGCAAGCAACGATCCAGTATCTTGCAGATGAGTGCTATGCAAAAGGCTTTATCACCAAGAAAGAAGATATCCTGAATTATTATTTCCACGGCGTATCACATCTTATCGGTTTAGATACCCACGACCCTTACTATTTACCAAATAGCCGTGAATCGAAGAAGATTCGCCTTGAACCTGGAATGATTATCTCAGATGAGCCAGGACTCTACATGGCTGATAGAGGAATCGGCATCAGAATCGAAGATGACCTCTTAATCACTGAAGATGGATGTGAAGTTTTAACCTCCGGAATCATGAAAGAAGTGGACGAAATCGAAAACTACCTCGCAAGCAAATAATAAAAACAAAACTAAAGGTTTCATGTTTAGCTCAACGCTATCTAACGTGGGCCTTTTCTTTTTTCTACATCTTTTGCATCTTATTCTTATATAATAAGGGTGTTATGAAAAAATACATTTTAGCAGTAGATCAGGGCACGACCTCTACACGTGCCATTTTGTTCTCCAAAAAAGGTGAACCATTATTTAAAGCACAACGCCCAATCGATTTATATTATCCAAAGCCAGGTTGGGTCGAGATGAGCGCGGATGCCATCTGGATTTCAGTCGTTGATGTCATAAACGAATTGATGATTGTTTCAGGCGCAAAATGGGAAGAAATCGCAGGAATTGGTATCACTAATCAAAGAGAAACCACGATTGTATGGGATAAGGCAACCGGCAAAGCAATTCATAATGCGATCGTCTGGCAGTCTAAGCAAACCCAGAAGATCTGTGAACGTTATGAAAAGAAGAAATCCTTCATCGCAAATAAAACAGGTCTTAGATTAAATCCATATTTCTCTTCTTCAAAAATCAGATTCATTCTTGAAAATGTTAAGGGAGCGGAGGAAAAAGCCAAGAAGGGCGATTTACGTTTCGGCACCGTAGACACATGGCTTATCTATAAGATGACTAACGGTGCGGTTCACGCAACAGACGTCTCAAACGCTTCAAGAACAGCAATTTATAACATTTATGACATGAAGTGGGACGAGGAATTATTAAAACTTTGGAAAGTCCCAGCATGCATGCTTCCTGAAGTCAGAGATTCATCATGTGATTTCGGGGAAGCAACCTTCTTCCCTGGTCACGTTCATATCTACGGTGTTGCTGGCGATCAGCAGGCTGCCTTATTTGGTCAGTGCTGTTATAGAGAAGGCGAATCCAAGAATACATATGGAACAGGTTGCTTCATGTTAATGAACACAGGAAACACTCCAGTTCCAACAAAGAGCGGACTCCTAACAACCGTAGCATGGAGAATCAATGGAGTTACAACTTATGCATTAGAAGGCTCCGTCTTTATTGGTGGTGCTGTAGTGCAGTGGGTCAGAGACCAAACAAGATGGATCGAAGATTCCAAAGATTCTGAATTCTATTCAAAGAAAGTCGATGACACGGCTGGCGTATATTTCGTTCCTGCCTTCGTTGGACTTGGTACCCCATATTGGGATGACGATGCAAGAGGCGCAATCTTCGGCTTAACAAGGGGTGCGGATAGACATCACATCACTAGAGCCGCCTTAAATTCGATTGCATATCAGTCAAAAGATGTCATTGATGCGATGAAAAAGGATGCAAAACTCACGCTTCCTGTCCTTAAAGTAGACGGCGGTGCATCCGCAAATGATTTGCTCATGCAATTCCAGTCAGACATTTTGCAGTGCGAGGTTAGAATTCCACACTGCGTTGAAACAACAGCCTTAGGTGCTGGTTACCTTGCAGGATTAGCCTGTGGATTCTGGAAGAACACAGACGAAATCGAGAAGAACCAAACCTTCACAAAGAGATATTTCCCAACCATGGATCCAAAAGAGGCTGATAAACTTTGTCGCGGATGGGCGAAAGCCATCACTGCAACACGAGCATTTAAAGTTAAATAGGTTATAATAGGGCCGTATGATAATTAACGACCTTACTTTGTTAGAGAACGCTATAGTCATTGCTCCTCGTGAACTTCACGATTCTTTCTTGTCGCTTAGGAATTCAAACCCATTGCTTAATTTCCAAGTAATGGATATTGAGGAAATGATTTCTCTTTTTTCCTATCAGTACGATGATAGAGCGCTCGAAGAAATGATCCGTCTTGGTGGATCTTATGATTTTGCTAAGAAGTATTTAAGACTAGCATCAATTAAAAATGTTGAATCCTTGATGAATGAGGAAGATGCAAATCAAGTTAGAAAATTTAAAGATTCTTTCTTGTTGTATACTCACCCATACCCAGAGAAAACATTCGAGTGCAAGAACTGTATTGTTGTATCTTACGGATACGAGGAAATCATCAATCACTACCTAAGCAATATCAAAGGCACAAATATAATATATATAAAGGATAATAAGGCAGAAAAGCCTTGCAGAAACCTACTCGAATTTAGCGATATCTATGAAGAGGTTCACTATTTATTCAACGCAATCGCCGAAGATTTATCATCTGGAACTGACATTAACGATATCTATGTTGTTGGTTCAACCGGAGACTACGACATCCTTTTCCGCGAATTCTCTAGACACTACGGATTTGAAATCGAGAATGGTGGGGCAGAAGAGCTTTACCATTCGCAGACCTTTAAAAGATTCCTCGTCTTATGCAACGATAAGAAACCAACCGACGTATTCGAGGACCTAATTAACGAAGGGTACCCAATCGAAGATGTTGAAGCGATAGAAAAAATCGTCCTTAGATGGAATGGAGTTTGCAAGATCGAAGAAGGCAATATTCTTCTTTTCGGAGATGTTGCGCATCATATCAAAGAACACAGGCCATCTAAATCTAACATCGTTCGTAAACTTAATTCCTTTGTTGCTCCAGAAGAGTCTCATCTTTATCTCGTCAATTTCTCAATGGGTACATACCCACCAGTATACGAAGAAGATTCCTCCATTAAAGATGAAGACTGCGATAAACTGCACATCATTTCTTCAAGCGTAAGGAGCAAAGAAGCAAAGAGGTCGCTCCTAAGTCTTTTAGATACCGAAAATGTCAAAATGATTTCATTTGCGGGAAAGGCTTTTGGCAATACGATGTTCGGGTCCGAAATTACCAAAACGCTTGGTCTCAACATTATCAAGAACCCTATTTCCAAAGTTGAATATTCAGACGATAGAGGCTTAATCGCTCTCTCATCTCTAAAAGACAAATACGACAACTATCTTATCGTTGATAAGAGATTGCCAAACTGGCAGGAAGCGGTAAATACAGATTCGTACAAATCCTATGACTTTAAATTCAAGCCGTTCACAATTGATGTATCTTCTTTTAAGAGAAACTATTCGCCATCTGCAATCAAGAATTTCTCAAAATGCCCTTTCTCTTATTACGTTTCTAATATCCTAAGAGTCTCAACCTACGAAACGTCTTTCCCTGCATTCTTGGGTGATGTTTACCATGATTATCTTTGCAATTCCTACATTGACATGAACTTTGACGAGGATTATTCATGGGATAAGGCTATCGAAACGGTTATGGGTCTTACCGATTATGAGCCATCTCCAATCGAAGAATCTATTTTGGATATCGTTCATGATTATGCAAAAGAAGCCTTGAGATACACGAGAATGCACGAAGAACAACTAAAGGACTTCCGCGCAACAACAGAATCATCATTCAAACTTCCGTTAGAAGATGGGTCTCCAATCACCATTAATGGCAAATACGATAAAGTCATTGAATTTGGTCCTAACTCGAAATATTACTGTGTCATAGATTACAAGACCGGTGGAGAAAGGTTTGATCAAAAACTATTCCAATACGGACTAAGCATCCAGCTCCCTTTCTATGCCCTTTATGCTAGGAATGATAAGTCATATGACGGCAAAGAACTAATGGGTCTATTCATCGCCCCATTATTGAGCATGAAACTCTTCCCAACAGGCAACAAGACTTATGAAGAAGAAGTCTTCTCCTCATTTAAGTGGGATGGCGTTTTCCTTGCAGATGTTAATAAGCTTCGCGAACTTAGCCCAAATGATAAATCTGATCTAATTGTTGGGCTATCAATTAAGAAAGACGGCACGTTATCCGATCCTTGCAAGACTCCTGGAATGGGAAGAATTAAATCTGCCGAACAATTATCCGAAATGGCCGAGAAAGCTAAACAAATCGTTTTGGAAGCTGATGGCAAAATCACCAGAGGTGAATTTGAAATCAAACCAATCGAGGTCGAGAACCTCTTTAAAGCGTGTGATAGATGTGAATTTAGATCTATCTGTTTTAGAGACGATTCCGCAATCAAAAGAGTGCCAAAACTACTAGATGACAATAACGAAGACGAAATGATGGATGAAGAGGAGGTGCCATATGGCTTGGACTAAAGCGCAACAACAAGCAATCGATTCACGTGCCGGTAACTTCCTTGTTTCTGCTGGTGCAGGAAGTGGCAAAACAGCAGTCCTAACAGAACGCATTGCTCAAATCATCGCTTCAAAAGAAGCTAAGATCTCTGAATTCCTTGTTCTCACGTTCTCTAATAAAGCTGCTCACGAGATGAAGTCCCGTATTAGGGATAAGTTAGCCACTATGGGATTAACGGAAGCATCAGAAGAAGTAGAGCGAGCAGACATTACGACGTTTGATGCCTATGCAAGAAGACTCGTTGTTAAATACCACGATAAGGTCGTGCTTCCTTTTACTGACGGACAATCCTTTAATTCGATTAGAGAAGATTTCGATATCATCGATGAAAATTACCTCTCTATCATAAAACACGAAATCCTTGAACAGAGACTTCCGTCATTCCTTGAACAATATGGTCCTGCCAAGGAAATGTTCAAAGAATATTGCATCAAGGATTATCGAATCCTAATTGACCTCATCCTTAAGGTTCAGGCACTTGTTGATAAATACCCAAATAGAGACAGCGTTTACGAGGCCTTGGTGTCTGTTGCGGTTGACGATGGGTTCATTGATGACTCACTCAAAACGCTGTACGACACAATAAACGCTCATCTTAAAGCGGCAGAAGACCTGACCTCTCTTTACCCAGATGGAGACCTTTCCTATGCTGATGGAGAGTTCATCAGGGGATCTATTGATCTTGTCAATTACGATAATCTGTACACTTTATTCAAAGAGAGAAAAGAGAATAAGCAAGGTTTTAAAAGATTAAGCAAAACCGTTACGACAGACGAGGTGACTAAGTCATATAGAGAAATTGTAAAAAAGAACTACAATTCCTACGTCGATTTGGTTTTGGATTTGGGAGATTCCGAATCTCAAAGAGCAAGACTTAAATCTTTTGAACCATATATTCAGGGGTTAGTTGCTCTATCAATCATGCTCGATAAAGAAGTCCTTTTGGTGAAATATTCTTCTTCCTCTTGGACCTTCGGTGATGTTTTCTCGATGGCATGCCAGCTTGTAAAACAAGACGAAATCAGAAATCAATTATCATCACAATACAAGTTCATCATGGTGGATGAATATCAAGACACCAACCAGATGCAGGAAGACTTCATTCAGGCTATAGCATCAGATAACGTTTTCGCAGTCGGAGACATCAAACAATCCATCTATAGATTTAGAAACGCTGAGCCAAGCATCTTCCGCGATAAATTTAATAAATATGACAAAGGCGATGGAGGCACTTTAATTCGTCTCCAGGATAACTTCCGTTCTAGAAAAGAAGTTGTCGATGACATCAATCGAATCTTTGGTAACTGCATGAGCGATGAACTCGGTGGAGTTGATTATAGAAATGGTCACAACTTCAATTGGGGCAATAAAGCATTGTACGAATCAACATGCAGCGATGAGCACAATATCGAAATTATCCGCTACGAAGACTTAGACAAGAACGCTCATAGAAACCAAGACGAACGAGAAGCCATGGTCATCGCAAATGACATTATCGCAAAGATCGAATCTGGCTATGAGGTTATGGGAAAAGGTGGCATGAGACCGTGCACACCTAGCGACTTTGCTATTCTCATTTCTCGTAAATCTCATTTTGATATCTATAAAAAAGTTTTCTCTGAGGCAAAGATTCCGCTTGCCGTATCAAGCGACTCAGATCTATCTAGCGAAGACATCCTTATGGCGTTCAAATCGCTATTAGGACTCGTATATTACGTTGACAAGGACGATGAAATCTCTGCAAATAGGCTCAAATTCTCCTATGTTTCTTTGATGAGAAGTTATTTGCTCTCTCTAACAGATGAAGAGATTTATCACTCAATCAAAGGTGGCTCCTACCTTACCTCAGACCTTGTTACAAAGATTAAATTCTTAAAACCACAGCTGATGAAATTAAGCATTCATGATGCAACCGATGAACTTTTGCATTTCCTCCCGTTCGTCGACGACCTTCCAAAAGTTGGTAACATCATCGCGAACTTTGAGAAGATTAAGTCGGTCTTGGATATTGCAAAGAGTTTAGACAAGACCAGCGGCAATATTGAAGATTTCTACATCTATCTTGAAGACCTTGACCGCTACGACTTAAAGATTAAGGTCAAAGAATCAGGTGAATCCGGAGAAGGCGTTCAGCTAATGTCCGTTCATGCTTCTAAGGGTCTAGAATTCCCAATCATTTACTGCCCAGATCTAGCTAGACGCGTCAATAAGAGCGAGGCTTCTGGAGCCTTCCTTGTTGATGATGAATACGGAATCGCTCTTCCAAGGGCAAAATCTAATGAAACACCTACCTCTATGCTCCATTATCTAATCTCTCAGAGAGTTGGAGCAGAAGCCCAAAACGAATTCCTCAGACTCTTCTATGTCGACTTAACACGTGCGAAAGAGAAGATTATCCTTGTCACCAAGAAGGACGATAGCGTCCAATATGATAAGGTCAACAGTTGGGAAGTTCTTAAAACCAAAACAACAACAAAAGATGACGGTACAGTATCGATCAAAGCGTCTGTTCGCTCTGCCGATAGCTTCATCCAATTCATGACCATCGCAAATATCCATGATATCAGAATTAGAGATGTCGGTGTAAACAAACCTCACGAGTTGCTTTTGGGTGGTGGAGTGGTAGAACCAGTCTCTGCTCCAATCTTTAAAAACATTGAAGTTAAGCCAATCATCAAGGAAAGAAGAAAGGCTTCAAAGACAACGCTTAATCCAGTTGATGAGGGCGCTTTAGCATATGGAACTAGACTCCATAGATTAATGGAACTTGTGGACCTCAAGACAAAAGATGTCTCCTTTATCAAGAGCGAAAAAGAGCGCGCAATTATTGATAATGCCCTCAATGTTGATGGATTCCCAAATGTTGATAACGCCCGTATCTATCACGAGTATGCCTTCTTTGATAAGGAACTCAATATCCATGGATCGATTGACTTGCTATTAATCTATGAAGATCATGCTTTTGTCATCGACTACAAAACAAGACACATAGATGACCCTGAATACGCTAAACAGCTGGGCGTTTATAAGGCATTTGTTGAACGAACAGTTGAACTTCCATGTAAAACCGCTCTTCTTTCTATTTTAGA
>JAKSVD010000023.1 GCA_024408305.1 Bacilli bacterium
TTTTTAGGAAAAAATCGTAATAACCGCTCTATATATTAGTGGAGGTAAATTTTATGGCTACTAAAAAAGTAGAAACAGTCACAACAGACAAGGATCTCGCTTTAAAGGAAACATTAAAGCAGATCGAAAAACAATTCGGAAAAGGTTCTGTTATGCGTATGGGCGAACAGCCACACGTTGACCAGGACGTTATCCCAACAGGATCATTGCTCCTTGATAAGACACTTGGAATCGGAGGATATCCAAGAGGACGTATCATCGAAATCTACGGTCCTGAATCATCAGGTAAGACCACACTTGCCTTGCAGGCAGTTGCGGAGGCCCAGAAGAAGGGCGGAAGAGCAGCATACGTCGATGCAGAACACGCAATTGACCCGGAATATGCCGCAAAGCTTGGTGTCGATATCGATGAATTGATTCTTTCTCAACCAGACTCAGGCGAAGAAGCTCTTGAGATCGTTGAGATGCTTGGTCAATCAGGCGCAATTGATATCATCATCGTTGACTCAGTAGCAGCATTAGTCCCACAGGCAGAACTTGATGGAGTCATGTCGGACAATCAGGTTGGCTTACACGCTAGACTTATGTCTAAGGCGATGAGAAAACTTGCTGGCGTAATGTCAAAGACCAACTGCACCGTCATCTTCATTAACCAGATCCGTGAGAAGGTTGGAGTTATGTATGGAAATCCAGAAACCACAACCGGTGGACGTGCATTGAAGTTCTATGCAACAATCCGCATGGACTTAAGAAGAGCAGATGCTGTTAAAGCAGGTTCTGAAATCATCGGTAACACAGTCAAAGTCAAAGTGGTTAAGAACAAGGTTGCTCCGCCATTCAAGTCTTGTGAGATTGAAATCATCTACGGTAGAGGTATCTCCAAGGATGCAGAAATCCTTGATCTTGCACTCGACTTTGGATTGCTCCAAAAAACCGGCAACTGGTATGAGATGTCAGGCCAAAAGATTGGTAACGGCAAAGAAGCTTCCAAGGCTTACATTCGTTCAAACAAGGAACTCTTCAGTGAATTAGAAGCAAAGATTCGTGCTAAGATGGCTGAAAATTCATCACCTGTTGCGGATGATGACAACGAAGAATTAGAATAGAATCACTGCAAAAGCCGCGAATAATCGTGGCTTTTTTAATAGCAGAAGTTAGTCGTATCTAAAACAATGTTTTAAAGTCTAGTCTTTTGCGCGCATCATTGTTACAATATGTAACGTACCTAAGGTACTTACCCATAGATTTCTTTGGGAATTTGTTTATCGGGAAACCGTAATATAAACTTTTAACTCAAATAACCCTTTAGGGGTGCTATGTACTTTTTAGGTTGTTTTTACTAGGAGTATTTTGTTTATGGATCCAATTTCAATCGTAATTGGTGTGGCAATAGGACTAGTCGTTGGCGTTGCGGGAGCAATCGCTGTCGTCCTCCTAATCCCATCACTTAAGAAGAAAACAGCTTCAAATGAAGCAAAATCAATCATCGAAGATGCTAAGGCAGATGCCGCAAAGATCATTAAGAACGCTAAGTTAGACGCTAAGCAGGCAGCATATGAAGCAAAGCAGCAGGCTCAGATCGAAATCAAAGAAATGAAGTCTGAATCAATTGCAGAAGAAGCAAGACTCGATGCAAGAGAAGCATCTCTTAACGCTAGAGAAAAAGAGATGAACCGCAAGGAACAGTCATTAGACGCAAAGAACGAAAACCTTGCTAAGAAGATTGAAGCAGCAGAAGAAAAGGCTGCAAAACTCGACGAGAAGATCAATGCAATCCTTGCTGAACTCGAAAAAGTCTCAGGCATGTCCGTCAAAGAAGCACATGACGAAATCATGTCTAGAGTCGAATCAAAGATGTCTACTGAAATCGCTCAGTACATCAAAAACGCTCAGGACGACGCAAGAGATCAGGCAGAAACGTTTGCTAAGGACATCATCTCTGTTGCTTGCGATAAGTATGCACAGGACGTTGTCACCGAAAGAACAATCGCCGTTATCCCTCTCCCATCTGATGACCTCAAAGGAAGAATCATCGGACGTGAAGGACGTAACATCCGTGTTCTCGAACAAACACTTGGTGTTGATCTCGTTATCGATGACACACCTGAAGTCATCACAGTCTCATGCTTCGACCCAATCAGAAGAGAGATCGCAAGACGTACAATCGAAACATTGGTTAAGGATGGACGTATCCAGCCAGGAAGAATTGAAGAAGTTGCAGCAAAGGTCAAGAAAGACCTCGACCAGGAAACACATAAGGCTGGTGAAGAAGCAGCATTCAAACTTGGATTACCAAGAATCAACAGAGAATTACTCAACTATGTTGGTAGACTCAAGTACAGAACCTCATACGGTCAGAACGCACTTACACATTCAATGGAAGTTGCATACCTCACAGGTATCATGGCAGGCGAATTAAAACTTGATGTTAACCTTGCTAAACGTGCTGGTTTACTCCACGATATCGGTAAGTCAATCGACTTCGAAATGGAAGGTTCTCACGTATTCCTCGGTTCAGACCTCGCAAAGAAATACAACGAACCTGAGGTTGTCGTAAATTCAATTGAATCACACCACGGTGATGTTGAAGCGAAATCAATCATTGCTCACTTGGTTGCAGCAGCAGATACCTTATCGGCCGCTAGACCAGGCGCTAGAAGCGAAACGATGGAGACTTACATCAAGCGTATTACTCAGCTTGAGGAAATCGCTAAGGGTTATGACGGCGTCTCATCTGCATACGCAATGCAGTCAGGACGTGAAATCCGTGTCATGGTCGTCCCAGAAAAGATCTCTGATCTCGAGGCAATCAAACTTGCTCAGGACATGAGAGAAAAGATCGAGACAACAATGACATATCCAGGTCAGATCAAGATCTCTGTCATTCGCGAATATCGCGCAGTTGAAACCGCCAAATAAAAGGCGGTTTTTTGCCTAAATAAAGTTCCGTTTTTTAACGGAGTAGGAGGTATGTATGAGCAAAAGAGTTGCATGTATAAATTTACCTAGACAAAAAGACGCTGCAAAGAAAGCAGATGTCACTCAGACAATAATCGACAAGAATATCGTCCCGGATAATCTCAAGGCATTGTTCGCCGGCAAATATTTCTATATCAAGACATTTGGCTGTCAAGCCAATATTCGTGATGAAGAAGTTATGGCTGGTTATTTGACATTGGTCGGAATGAAAAGGACCGATAATCAAAAAGAAGCTGACATTGCAATCATCAATACCTGCGCTGTTAGAGAAAATGCCGAAGAAAAGGTTTATGGTGAAATCGGTACATTCAAATGCAATAAAGAAAGAAACAAGAACTTCATGTTGGTTCTTGCGGGTTGCGTTATGCAAGAAGAGGGAATTGCAGTGGATTTACTCCAATCATACCCTTGGATTTCTTTGGTTATCGGAACTCATGACGTCCACAATCTCCTCAATCTTTTAAGCGAAGCATTGAGAAGAAAACAGAGTCTCATCAATGTCCGTTCATTCGCTGATGAGATCATCGAAAATATGCCGTCTCAGAGATTGTCCTCCTACCAGGCATACGTTAACATCTCATACGGTTGCGATAAATTCTGCACATACTGCATCGTTCCATATACTAGAGGAAGGGAACGTTCACGTGCTCCAGAAGACATCATCAACGAGTGCAAGAAACTCGTAGACGAAGGCTATAAGGAAATCACTCTCCTTGGACAGAACGTTAACTCTTATGGATTAGACCTTAAGAACGGTACTACATTTGCATCACTTCTTGAAAGTGTCGCTAAGCTTGGGGTGCCACGTCTTAAGTTCCTTACCTCATATCCAAGCCAGTTCTCAGACGACATGATTGAGGTGATGGCTAAATACGATAACATCGAGAAGTGGTTACACTTCCCTGTCCAGTCTGGCTCAACATCTTGCTTAAAGAGAATGGCTAGACGCTATACAAGAGACGAATATTTGGAGAAAGTCCGCAAAATCAGAGAAAGAATGCCGGATATTGCCCTTACAACAGACATTATCGTCGGTTTCCCTGGAGAAACTGAGGAAGAATTCGCTGATACGCTTAAACTAGCTGAGGAAGTCTCTTATAGCGCGGCATTCACATTCATCTATTCTGCGCGTCAGGGAACTCCAGCCGCAAAAATGGAACAAGTTCCATCAGAAGTTCAGCACGAAAGATTTGATAGATTAAAAGCTTTGATCGATGTCACAACCGCAAAGCACTCATCAACCATGATTGGAAAGACTTTTGACATCTTAGTTCAGGGTCCATCAAAGAGAAATAGTGAAGTACTTTCGGGCTACGCAACAAATGGTAAACTCGTTAACTTTAAGGGACCTGCATACCTCACTGGCTGTATCGTTCCTGTTAAGATTCTTGAATCACACGTTTATTCTTTAATCGGTGAATTGGCTGAAGACCCATTAGTCCTTAAAGCTAAGGATGTTGCTTTCCTTATGTCAAAAGACCCATTGCTTAAAGAATATCTCGCATTAGACGAAAACATCAGAAGCGATGCCTCAATCAAAGAGCTTGGCGATGCACTTGTTAGAGAAAAGAAAGCGATGGGAGAATCCTTTATGGATAAGGATATCCACGAAGCTCATAAAGCGGAATACGAAAAAGTCTTAGAGGCTATGAAGAATCATCCTCTTTTAGCAAATAGAAACGAGCTCATGTCTCTAGTTGAAGAGCGTTTACTAGAAGTGAGGGATTATCTTAGATGATCATCGTCCTCACAGGAGCAACCGGAAGCGGTAAATCACGCCTTGCAATCGAACTTGCCAATAGAATCGGCGGAGAGATCATCAACGGCGATGCTTTCCAAGTGTACAAAGGAATAGAAATTGCTACAGCTGCCCCAACAAATGAAGAGAAAAACCTCGCAAAACACCATTTATACGGGTTTTTAGAGGTAAATGATGGATATGATATTTCTCGTTATCAAAAGGATTTAAGATCCAAAATCGATGAAGTATTATCACGTGGGGCAACTCCAATCATCTGTGGTGGTAGTGGCTTATATCTTCGTGCGGCCTTGTATGATTACGATTTAAGCGTTTCAACTGAACACGTTGACATGTCGCCATATGAAAATCTGGATAATGAATCTTTACATAAAGTTTTAGAGAAACTCGATCCTAAAGAAGCCGAAAAGATTCACATGAACAACAGGCGCAGAGTTATGCGTGCAATCGAAGTATGCCTTGCATCCCCAACATCTAAGTCGGAGATGATTGAAAAGCAGTCGCACCGACCAATATATGATGATTGTTATTTCTTTGTTTTAAAAAGAGATAGAGAAGAGCTTTATCCACTTGTTGAAAAAAGAGTGGATCAAATGGTCAAGGAAGGGCTTGTTGAACAAACCATTCCTATGATTGAAAAATATGGAAGAGACGCTCCTGCATTCAAGGCAATTGGAGTTAAAGAATTCTTCCCTTATCTAGACGGAACGATAACCTTAGATGAAGCAATCAAGACTATCAAAATTAATACCCGTCATTATATAAAAAGACAAGAAACCTTCTTCCGTCACCAGTTTGAGGTAATTGATATCTCGAATACCGATGACATCTTATCTAATATTAATAAATAGGAGGAGCGACATTATGACCATGCCACCAGAATATTCTTTATACGATGAAGTCGAGATGAAGCGACCTCACCCTTGCAGTGCTAGATCAAAACGATTCCAAATTGTTCGCGTTGGCGCAGATATCAAAATCATGTGCCTTGGATGCGGAAACGTTATCATGATGGATCGCGACGCATTTAATGGAAAAATTAAGAAAGTTTTCTCTAAAAACGAAGGTCCGATAAAAATTCTTGGGAAAAAATAAGCAAAACGCCTCTACATATTAGTGTGGAGGTTTTTTATTGTGATCAAATTATCGAAAATCGGAAAGAAATATAAAGAGGGCGATTCCGAGAAATGGGTCCTTAAGGACATATCTTTGATTTTGCCATCCAAGGGTTTGGTAGCAATCCAGGGTGAATCGGGATCTGGCAAATCTACATTGCTCAACCTTATCTCGATGATGGAGAAGCCTGACGAAGGAGTAATAAAGATTAACGGAAGAAATGTTGAGAAACTGAGCGAGAAAGAGAAAGAAGATTTCCGTTTCTTCGAATGTGGTTTTATCTTTCAACATTTCAATTTATTCGAAGACGTCACTGCCAAAGACAACATTGTCCATTCTCTATTAATGGGAGGGGTGGATTCAAAAACAGCAAAGGATAAAGCCAATACTCTCCTCAAAGAATATAAACTTGAACACTTGGCTAACAAGAAAACTTCCGTTTTGTCCGGAGGAGAGAAACAAAGAATAGCAATCCTTAGAACAATAATTCGATCCCCAAGAATTATTCTTGCCGATGAACCAACAGGCGCTCTTGATGAGAAAAATGAGAAGGCCATCATGAAGATGCTCAAGGAATATTCTAAAGAGAACCTAGTCGTATTCGTTTCTCATAACGAAAGAATCATAAAGAAATATTCTGATAGGATTCTAAAAATTCGAAACGGAGGCATCAGCGATGATTCAAAAATTCTAAGGAAAGCGGATCCTGAACCGATGGCTAAAAGGAAAAGGGGAAACAGTTCGAGGTGGATAATAGATGTTACAAGAGGACACTTCAAAAAAGATATCAAGAGGAATGCTCTCTCTTTTGCTGGCACCCTTATCTCTTTTTTCGGGATTCTTATTTCTCTTGGCTTCTATTCTAGTTCCAAAGATACAATCGAGAAGGAAAAGAAGAAGAGCCTCCTATATACGAGCGCAAGCGTATCGTTGGTCCAAGAGGAAGAGATCGAAGGTTCGCCGTTAACATTAAACAGGACAAGAAGACCGATTTTTGGAGATCTAGAAAGGGCCCTGGATGGCCTTGCAAGAATCGAGTGTGATTATTCCTATTTCATTCCTTCTTACTCCGCTTACACATTTAACGGAGAGAAAAAGGACCCCGTATCTTTTGCTCCAATTTCAGACATCACTCTCAAAGATAGACATAGGTCAATGTTGCTTGAAGGAGATCCACCAAGGCGAGATTCCCTAGAATTTGTCCTAGTTAACAAGGAATTTGCTGACTTATTTAGCGAAAGCGTGCTAAATCACAAAATTGAAATATCCAATAGCGTGAAGGTATTACGCAACAACATCGAAGATTCTTTAGATTTCTCTTTTGAGTTTTATATAGGTGGAGTGGTGGATGAATTTTCGTTTCTTAATTCCCCAAGAGTCTATTATTCACTTAATGCTATAAAGGCCAATTTGAGCTCCTTGAAACTGGAGAATATATCAAAAGCTGAAGGTTCAAATGTCGATGCCTTATCTCTTGTTGAAGAATGTGCTGGAGACTCTCCATATGGCTCGTACGCATATAGCATCTTTTTCAGCGAAGATAACGCTCCCGCAATTGAACGTTTGATGCATGAACTAGACAAGGGAGATACTGGGTTAAAAATCACTTCCCAATCCTTCGATGTGATTCAATCCTTTTCAACCTTGGTTGATGCGTTTACCGCCTGTTTAGTCCCTTTCTTAATACTGGCGTTAGTGTCTTCGTTTGCCATCACCTGCTTTACCTCATATTCATCTTATCTTTCTAAAAGAAAGGAATTTGCGATAATGCATGCTCTTGGGGCAAGAAGTGAGGATGTTTCTAACATAAACCTCCTGGAGAATGTTGGGGTGTCTATATTATCAGGTATTTCCGCCTTGGCCTTGGCATTCCCTTTATCTAGATTGTTCTCAATTATGTTAGATAAGCGTGTCCATATAGCTAATCTTGTAACGCTGAAAATAAACGCTTTTAACGTTCCGTTTTTCCCTATTTTAGTAATTCTGATTTTTTCGTTGGTGTTCCCGTTATTTGGAAGTGCAATCCCTCAATTCGTATTCAGAAAGCAAAGCTTAGTGAAGGAGTTGTCCGATGAATAAAGTAAAACTTAAAGATATAACCAAAAGGTATAACGGCGACACAATAGTTGAAAATTTATCTCTCAGTTTTGAAGATAAAGGGCTCTATATAATCCAAGGTGAATCTGGCTCTGGTAAGACCACCCTCCTCGATATCATTTCCGGAGTCGACAATGACTATACAGGAGATTGCTTTATAAACGGCGTTTCTCTTAAAAAGATGAATGAGGACGAAAGATCTCTCTTTAGGCTCAAAAACATTGGCTATTTGCGGCAAAAACCAGAATTTTTAGAGCTAGATACAGTTTTGGATAACGTTTCCTTAATCCCTAAATCCTTAAATATGGAAGGGAAAACCATCAAAAGAAAAGCTCTAGATTTGTTAAATGCATTTGGAATTGAAAGCAAGTCGAAACAAACGGTAAACACTCTATCTGGAGGTGAAAGATCAAGAGTTTCATTTGCCTCGATATTAATGCTTGATCCTACTTTAATAATTGCCGATGAACCTACTGGTGGTCTAGATAAGGAAAATGCAGTTTTCGTATTCGAGAAGCTAAAAGCCTTAAGCGCTAATAAGTTGGTTATTGTTGTAACCCACGATAAGAACCTCGCTAGTAAATATGCAGATATAATCTTGACTCTTAAAGGGAAGAAGATTATCGAGAAGACGCTTGATAACGATGAAGAAAAAGATATTCCAATAATCAAGACCGATAAGAAACAAGACAAGTTCTCGTTTTTTGGCTGGCTATCTCATTCCAAAAAGGTTTTAAAGAAAAAGAAGTGGAGATCAACCCTTTCCACCTCCCTATTATCGTTTGCCTTATTTTCGCTTGGGCTTTCTATCTATGTTAAGGACGACCTTGAGAATAGGTTGTCCGAAAGCTTTACCTCAATCACCGGCAAGAACGCGATGATCGTGCAGAAAAGAAATGTTAATGAAGCAACGTTTGGCAAAGTCATTGCATCATCGGAAGAATCTGTCAAAAGGATTAGAGATTCATATTGTGAAGATGTTCTTGATTATGGTGTTACCTATCTCGCTGATTTTGAAAACTATTTTCCTGAGGAGAATAATTCCTACATTCTTATCAAAGATAAGGAAGTTATGATTCCGTCGATGTCCGTTAGAACGTTCAATGATTACCTATGGTTAGATTCTCTTGAGGATATCTACGTATATCCTGAACGCCCATCTACCATGGAAAGAAGCCAAGTCGTTATTGGTCTCCCATATTCTGATATGGCTAATATTTGTTTTAATCTCGGCATTATGAGGAGCTATCAAAACCTGGGAGATTATCTTGAATATAAACCATTGGAGTTAATGCTAAGAATGCAAAATGATTCCTGGCTATACACTGATGAGCAATTGTTCTCTGTTGTTGGAGTAGTGGAGAGTCAAATTCCAACAATCTATCACCTTGACCACATGTTTAATGAGTATGTTTTGGAAGAAAGAATGAGGTTCCCATCATCTGATGAGCACGACACTTCTCTTCCCTGGATCTTGCAGAAAGTCTTTTATATTGAGCCCTCTATCAAAAAATCAGAGTTCATCAGAAAAACAAGAGAAGACTCGCTGTTGAATGATTACGTATTTGAGTGTTGTTCGTATGACTACGACAAGACAAACGAGAAAGAAAACGAGGCCACTAGCAAGAATAGGCTGTATGTATATTTGGCTGATAAGAGATCGTTGAGTAAGAGCCTTCTAAAGAACATAGCAAACGACCCAAGAATCAGTAGCTACTCAATGTTTGGCGAGCATTCGTATGCAATGTATCCTGAATCCTTGGCAATGGGGTTCAGAAATCCATTCTTTATATCGAGCTCTTTGGACGATTCAGAAACGTTGGCAGATTCGTTATCGAGGGTCAAAGAAGAAGATGCATTAGGAAGAGTGTCTGTTCCAGATAGCACAATACAAGGTTCGTTTCTAATCCCACAAAACAGTTCTCTAACCTTCTCCTCCGATTTCGTGAACCTTAAAGAAGGCAGAAAACCAGAGGACTTAAATGAAATATGTGTATCTAAGGGCATAATTAATAAACTTGGCAAATCCTCCACATTTTTTCTAACAGGAATGATTTCTTCATATTATGAAGGTGGATATTTATACCGTAACTATCGCACGAGTGAAGTAAAAGTCGTTGGAGTCGTAGAAGAAGAGAAGCCTGTTATTTATGGAGACGAATATTGGAACGTAGATTTTTGGAGAGAAAAACTTGGTATGTCATCTTTTCTTTTAGAGCCAACAAGCGCAATCTTCTACCTAAAAGATGGCTCTTATAGTAGAAGCCTCATCAAACGGTGGAGTGCCGAATACCCAACATACAAATTTACAGACCCATCATTAACAATCAAAGATAGCTTGGACCAGGTTATGAGCTACTTATCAATTGTTTTGTCCTTTGCTTCGATCTTGTCTTTATCGCTTGGTTTTGTTTTGTTCCTTACAGTAAGCATCCTGACTTCGGTTGAACAAAAAAGCGAAGGAAGAGTGCTCCATTATTTGGGGTTTCCTAGAATGGAAATTACTAACTCATACATCACAAGCTCAGCGTTGATTGTCTCACGTTCGTTAATTCTATCGATTCTCAGTATTGGGGTAACAGAGGTGATGGTAGACAAAGCGATACAGGCTAGTTTTGGTGTTAATTTAGGGTTTGCCTTCAGCCTTAAACCAATCTTTTTGACTCTTATTGTTGGATTGATGGGGCTCTTTGTTGTCTCGCTCTATATGCACAGCTGGATTAAGAAAAGGTGTTTCTTGTTTGAGAAAAGATAAAAAAAGAGACAAAACAGGTTATAAATTACTTTAAATTTACGTGCAAAGTGCTATATTTTTGTTCAATTGGTTGAGATTATCGCCGGTTAGAAAGTTTGGTTCGTATGAAGGGAACAGTTAAGATGTTCAATAAAGAGAAGGGATTCGGATTTATCCGTGGTGAGGATAATAAAGATTACTTCTTCCATTATAGCGATATCGTCATGGACGGCTACAAGGATGCTGAAATTGGCGAGAAGGTCGAGTTCACAGAGAAGAACACAGAACGTGGTCTTCGCGCTGGCGAAATCAAGAAGATTGCCTAATTAATTTAGCAATTGCGGTGCCTCTTTATGGGGCATCTTTTTCTTTTGTTAACAAAATAAAACACAAAAATCTTTGCATAAAGGCCGCTAAATGACTTAAACCTTTGGTTTTCTTTTACAAGAGTTATTTATAGAGATATAATCTCTACGAAACTGAGGTTTTTAGTATGTCACTTAAAGCAGGAATTGTAGGTCTTCCAAACGTAGGAAAATCAACACTATTCAACGCAATTACAAATTCACACATCTTAGCGGAGAACTATCCATTTGCAACCATCAACCCAAATACCGGTGTTGTTATGGTCCCAGATGAAAGATTGGATTATCTAACTGAACTTTTTAATCCAAAGAAGAAAATCAATGCCACATTCGAGTTCTACGATATCGCTGGACTAGTCAAAGGCGCTTCAAAGGGCGAAGGTTTAGGAAATCAGTTCTTAGCGGCAATTAGAGAATGCGATGCAATCGTTGAAGTCGTTAGATGTTTCGAGTCAGCGGATATCATCCACGTCGAAGATTCAGTCGATCCAGCTAGAGATATCGACATCATTAATCTTGAACTTGCCATGTCCGACCTTGATTCCGTTTCAAATAGAATCGGAAGAGTAGAAATGAAGGCTCGAGTCGCAAAGGAAAAGACGGCTCTCTATGAACTTCCAATCCTTCAGGCTCTCAAAGAGGTTCTTGAAGATGGACGCCCAGCTAGATCTGTCAAAGGATTGAGCAAGGAACAAATTGAGTATGCAAGAAAGAATTTCTTCTTACTCACATTAAAGCCAATCTTGTATGTCGCGAACGTAGCTGACAGCGATTATATGGACTTAGATGGATGCGTTCATTACCAGACAGTCAAGAAGATTGCAGAAGAGGAAGGAACACAATGCATCCCAGTCTCCTGCGAAATCGAATATGAAATCTCCCAGTTAGAAGGAGAGGAGAAAAAAGAATTCTTAGAATCGTTGGGCGCTAAAGAATCTGGCTTGGACAAATTGGTCAAAGCATCTTATAAGCTCCTTAATCTCTCAACCTTCTTAACCTGTGGTACAGATGAATGCCGTGCATGGACATTCCGCAACGGCATGCTCGCACCTCAGTGTGCAGGCGTCATCCACACGGATTTCGAAAAAGGCTTCATCAAGGCTGAAGTTTACAGCTTTGAAGATATTAAAACGTACAAGAGCGAAGCTGGAGTCAAAGAAGCCGGTAAGCTCCGTATGGAAGGCAAAGAATACGTTATGAAAGACGGGGACATCGTATTCTTCAGGTTTAACGTATGATGAAGTGGAGAGTAGGATACGGAGAAGATATACACCGCCTTGTTCCTGATAAGAGACTTATCATCTGTGGTGTTGAATTGCCTTTCCACATGGGCCTTGAAGGCCACTCTGATGCGGACGTAGGATATCACGCTGTCAGCGACGCAATATTAGGCGCGCTCGCATTAGGCGATATCGGAAAATACTTTCCACCAAGCGATGAATCCACCGAAGGAATCGATAGTGCGATCATCGTAAGCAAATGTATCTCTCTCATGAAAGATAAGGGATACAGAATCAATAATGTTGATGTCATCATCTATACGGAAGCGCCTAAGCTCAGGAATTACATCGATTTGATGAGAGAATCCCTTGCAAAAGTGCTCGAAATTGATGTTGATGATGTATCAATTAAAGCAAAAACAAACGAAAAGCTTGATGCTGTTGGCTTGCAGAAAGCCATCAGATCATCGGCTATCGTGTCGTTAGTCGAGGATTAATTATGACGAATGAAGAATTATTGAAAGCCGCTATCAAAACCGCCTTGACAGATTGCGGCATTGAAGCGACTGATAACGAAATCGTTATCGAAAGAACAAAAGATGAAGCACATGGTGACTATGCAACAAATGTCGCGATGCGTTTATCTAAGAAAGCAGGAAAAAGACCTCTTGATTTCGCAAATGATTTAATTGCTAAAATCAGCTCAGATAATATTGAGAAAATCGAAATCGCTGGCCCTGGATTTATCAACTTCTTCTTGAAGAAAGCGTCTCTTGGAAGCGTCATCAACACCATCATTAACATGGGTGCTGAATACGGACAAGGCGCTCCAAAAGGAAAGAAGATCAATGTTGAATTCGTTTCTGCAAACCCAACAGGCGATTTACATTTAGGACATACAAGAGGCGCAGCCCTTGGAGATGCAACAGCAAATCTCTACAAGAAAGCTGGCTATGATGTAACAAAAGAATATTACGTCAATGACTGTGGAAATCAGGTTGCTCACTTAGGCTGGTCCATCAGATGCCGTTATCATGAACTATATGGTGAGAAATGTGAACTTGGCAACGATGACTACCATGGCGTGTCTCTAATCAAGATCGCTGAAGCCATCAAAGAACAGTATGGCGACAAATACCTTGTTGATAACGATGAATCCAAAGCATTCTTCGTTAGATATGGAATCGATGCAAATCTTGCTGGAATCAAGAAAGATATGGCTGACTTCGGAGTTGTCTTCGATAAGTTCTCATACGAATCTGACATCAGAGCCGGAGGCGCAATTGAGAAGACAATTGAGGAACTCAAATCAAAGGGCTATATCTATGAACAAGAAGGTGCTACATTCCTCAAAACAACAGATTTCTTAGATGATAAGGATCGTCCAATCATCAAGGCCGATGGATGCTACACATACTTCATGCCAGACATCTGCTATCACTACAACAAAGTTGATAGAGGTTTTGATACCTTAGTTGATATGCTTGGAGCTGATCACCACGGATATATCAACAGAATGAAATCTGCTCTTATGATGAGAGGCTGTTCCAAGAATACGCTTGAAGTCGAAATCTATCAGATTGTTAAGGTCTTCAAGGACGGAGAAGAAGTCAAGATGTCCAAGAGAACAGGTAAGGCTGTTTCTCACCGCGAACTTGTTGAAGAAGTTGGATCTGATGCAGTCAGATATCTCTTCTGCGAAAGAAGTGGAGACGCCCATCTAGACTTCGATATGAACTTAGCTCTCTCAAAGAGCAAAGACAACCCAGTGTATTACGCACAATACGCTCATGCGAGATGCCATTCGCTTCTTGAAATGGGCAAGGATATCGGAGTTGACCCAACCGGTTCAAAACTCAGTGGAAGCAAAGAAAGTGATATTTTAAAGCAACTTGCTGAATTTCCGAGTATGATATTGAGTGCCGCTGAGATTAGAGCACCTTATAAGGTGGCCAACTACATCCAGAAACTCGCATCTATGATCCATGAGTATTATGCGGCAACAAAGATCATTGATAGAAACGATATCGATGGATCTAAGGCTAGATTAGGATTAATGTTAGCCTGTAAGATTACGCTTGAAAACGCCTTGGCAATCCTTGGCGTAAGCGCACCAGACAAAATGTAATTTTGAAGGAGAATAAACAATGAACAAGAGCATGTTAGACGTGGCCATTGAGGTCATCACAAAAGAAGGACATTCAATGTCATTCGCCGACTTATTCGCTGCAGTTAAGAATGAGCTCGGATTAACAGACGAGGAAGCAAGCAAGAGACTCGGCGCTTTCTACACAGAATTAACACTCGACAGCCACTTTGTCGCATTAACCGACAACTGGTGGGATCTCCGTGTAAGACACACATATGACAAAGTCCACATTGACGTTGCAGATGTCTATTCAGATGTTGACGACAACTCAAGCAAGGACGAAGAAGACCTTAAGGAAGAACAGGAGTATGACGCACAGATCTCTGGCGGCACAATCTCCGATGAATCTTCAGAAGAAGACGACGACGAAGAGAAGTCATCAAAAGACGACGTTTCAGACCTCATCTAATCTTATTGAATCGCCGTGTTTAGCCACGGCTTTTCTTTAGAAAGGACGATTAGTATGTGGGAAAAAGAATTAGAAAAGATGATTGAAGCGGCATATGCTGCCGAGGTCAAAATCAAAGAGATTTACAATACCCCATTCGATGTTGAAATAAAATCTGACGACTCTCCTGTCACTCTAGCCGATAAAACCGCAGATGCCATGATTAAGGCTTACCTTGAGAAGGAATTCCCTCATTTCGGTTTCCTAACTGAGGAGAGTGTGGACACCGGTGAGAGACTAAGTAAGGAAGACATAATCATCACCGATCCTGTTGATGGAACCAAGGAGTTCGTTAACAGAAACGGTGAATTCACAACGAACAT